>DATIOP010000102.1:0-3274 GCA_035472975.1 Gemmatimonadales bacterium | reverse complement strand
GCCAGCCACGCCGGTCTGGCCATCGCCGCCGATGATTTCGATGTGACTCGGCAAGCCTTCGGCAGGGACCGTGATATCGCCCCCGCAGCGCAGCGCCGCGGCGAGGACAAGAAGGAGGAGGAGTAACCGGAAAGAGCGCGGGCGAGACACGGTGGAGCACCCTCGGGTCGTCAAAATTGCGGCATTCAGAGTCCCTTTTCCATTGTACGGGTCGGCTCAGAGCCCCGCTAGAGTGGCCGATCGGCACACCGCTTGCCCCTCAATAGGGCATGGCGTTGAATATCAACGACTTACCGAACGTACCAGGGGCCAGCCGCCGCGTTTTGCCGGAGCGGAGGGTCGGGGGAGTCTCGCTTTCGACCTATCCGGCTCCTCAAGTCCATCCCGACCCGTCCGCCGCGACCGTCCCGACCGCCCAGTCGGCCCCGTTTCCAGACACGGCGGTCCGGATGTCGGAAGTCGTTTCCGCCCTGAGTTACGCCCTCGACATCACCGAAGGACAGCCTCAGGGCCACGCGGTCCGGACCTGCCTCATCGGGATGCGTATGGCGGATGTGGTCCGACTGACCGATCAGGAACGCTCGGCCTTGTTCTATGCGCTCTTGCTCAAGGATCTGGGCTGCTCCTCTAACGCCGCTCGCCTCTGCAGTCTGTTTGGCGCCGATGATCTTACGCTCAAGCGCGCCCACAAACTCACCGACTGGACCAGTGGCCTGGCATCGACCGGCTACGCGCTGAGCCACGTGGCACCGCACCGAAATCCGCTCGCGCGAGCGTGGCAGGTCCTGCAACTCGGCACTCGGGACAAGGGCTCCGGGCGCGAGATGACCGCGACTCGTTGCGAACGCGGCGCCGACATCGCGCGAATGCTGGGACTCGAGCCTGCGACGCAGCACGCGATTCGGGCTCTCGACGAGCACTGGGACGGAAGCGGCATGCCGCTCGAATTGAAGGGCAACGATATCCCGCTCCTCGGTCGAATCGCGGGGTTGGCGCAGACGGTCGAGGTGTTCGCTCACGCGTTCGGTCCGGAAGAAGCCTACGAGGTTGCTCGTCGCCGTCGGGGGCGTTGGTTCGATCCCGAGCTGATCATGGCGCTGCAGTCGTTCCGGGACGACAGCCGATTCTGGTCGACTCTTGGTTCGGTCGATGCGATCGATCAAGTGGGAGATCTCGAGCCCGCCGACCGGGTGATTCTCGCGGATGAGGAGCGGCTCGACGGTGTCGCCGAGGCATTCGCGCGAGTGGTGGACGCGAAGTCGCCGTATACCGCCCGGCATTCCGAAGGCGTTGCGAACATCGCGGTCGGCATCGGGCGAGCGATGGGACTGAGCAGGGACGATCAGACCACGCTGCGTCGCGCCGGTTTGTTGCACGACATCGGCAAACTCGGCGTCTCGAACCTGATCCTGGACAAGCCCGGCAAGCTGAGCCCGATGGAGATGGATGAGATGCGGAAACACCCCCGCTACACCGCGGAAATCCTGGAGCGGGTGACACGCTTCCGTGCCTTCGCCGGGATCGCCGCGGCGCACCATGAGCGGCTGGATGGCAGAGGATATCACGTCGGACTCGAGGCCGGCGACCTCTGCCAGCTCAGCCGTATTCTCGCCGTGGCCGATATCTGCGAGGCGCTGTCGGCGGAGCGTCCCTATCGCCCCGCGATGCCGGAAGAACAGGTACTGGACATCATGGGCGAGATGGTGGGGACGGGAATCTGCCAGGTGGCGTACGAGGGGCTGCTGGCGAGCATGCACGGTGGGGTGGTGGGGAGGCGGGATATGGAAGACGGGAGACGGGAGAAGGGAGAAGGGAAAGAGCGAGCGAGGGAAGGGACGGCGGCGTAATAGTCTTGAGTCGTGGGTCGTGGGTCTTCCTGTCTCCATACTTCTAAGAAGTTCTTCACTCCTGATTCACCATAGTCTGTACTACGTGGGCCGACTTTGGACCTTGTCACTTCACAGTGCAAGGACCCTATGAAAGTCGCCGATCTAGTGCGGAAGCCGGTCCGGAGCATCATTCCTGACGCGACGGTTGAAGAAGCGCTGGTGGACACGAGGGGATGAATGGTCGGGGTGATTTCGAGCACCGATCTCCTCGTCGCCGAGGCGGAGGCGGCTCACAAGGACACGCTCCGTCAGCTTGCGGAAGAGACTGAGGTGCGGGCTGAATCCCAATGCAGATCCTGGCATCGGGATTCCTCGCTTCGCTCGGAATGACAGCCTTTTCTGTCCCCTGTTCCCGCTTTTCCCTTCTCCTGTCTCCCTTCTCCCGTCTCCCGTCTCCCCATCTCCCGCAGTCCTGCCCCAAGGTCTGATAGACAGCCCTTACACCAATCAATAGGGTAGAGAAGGTGGGGTTGTGTGCCGGGGCGGCGTAAACCCTTTCAGGCCATTTGCTAGGCCATTGCCGCGTCGGTGAGCCAGGTAGGCCGCGGGTCGATCCACCATGCTGATGAACCAGTTCCGCACTGCCGCCGTTCCGGCGCCGCAATTCCCGACTACTCGCCAACTTGGTGCTGCACTTCCCGCGAGGGACCGCATAAGCGAGGTGAGACTTTAGTTTTTCGGAGGTGAATCATGGCTACGAGTTTACTCGATGGCCTGAAGAGCATGGTGACGCCGGAGTACCTCTCCGGCGCGGCCCGCAATCTCGGCGAAAGTGAAGGAGCTGTCGCCACGGGCCTCGGTGCATCCTTCCCGGCCATCCTCGCCGGTCTCGTTGCCAAGGCGGGGGATTCCCAGATGATGCGTCCCCTCTTTGACCTGATTTCGAGCCCCGCCAATGATGGCAGCGTGATTCGAGACCCGCGGCTCGCTGTCACCGCAACACCACAATCCCCGCTCGGCGCGGCATCCAACAAGCTGCTCTCCGGTGTATTCGGGGGTCAGATGTCCTCGATTGGCGATTGGATCTCTCGCTTCGCCGGGTTCCGCTCCGGCTCGGGCTCTACGCTCCTGAGCATGGCGACACCGCTGGTGCTTGGCCTCCTGGGAAACCGCGTGCGAACAGGCGGACTCAACCCGGCAGGCCTCGGCAACCTGTTGCTCGCAGAGAAGGACTCGATCATGCGAGCGCTTCCGGCGGGCCTGGGCTCGATACTCGGAATCAAGGATACCGGCATATCGGCCCCGCAAATCCCGGAGCCCAGTAGCAAGCGGTGGCTGGTGCCCGCGCTGGCCGCCCTGGCGGTCGTGTTTGTTGTCTGGGCGCTCGGCCGCAATCGTCATCCGGCCGATGAAGCCAAAGGTGCGATGAGTGCGGGCATGTCTCC
>DATIOP010000101.1:0-13053 GCA_035472975.1 Gemmatimonadales bacterium | reverse complement strand
CTTTGTTTTTCTGGACTGAGTCATAAGCCGTAAGCCTTACGCCATAGCCGCCCGGAACTCGGAACTCTCGGTCCTCAGTCCTCGACACTCACTTCTCCACCCCTCACCCTCCAGACCGGCAGCTCCATGCCCGGTCCCGGCTCGTCCGCCCGAGGCGAGGTGATGAAGACCTGCGCCTGTCCTACTTTCCGCAGCCGAGTCGCCAGCCGTTCCTGCCGCGCCTGGTCCAGTTCGGCGAAGACATCGTCCAGCAGCAACGCCGGCGCTTCTCCCGCCGCCCCTCGCAGTGTTTCCAGCTCCAGCAGCTTCAGCGCGATCGCCGCACTCCTTTGCTGGCCAGTGGAGCCGAATTCCCGAACCCCGTGCCCCTCGAGGCAGAGCCGCAGATCGTCGCGGTGCGGTCCCACGGTGGTGGCACCCCTTGCCTGATCCAGCGCCGCCGCCGCGTCGAGCGCGGCGGGCCAGGCCTCGGGGTCCGAGAGCTCTGCTGCTCCTGCGTATCCGAGATCCGCCGCGGTGCGAGGCTCGCCCAGAGCCAACAACTCGTCGCGAAATCCTGCCTGCGCCTGCTCTACCCAAGCGAGGCGCCCGGCGACCACTCGCGCTCCAGCGCGTGCCAGCGGCGCATCGAAGGCTCGGGCCAGATCCAGTCGTCCGGCGCGGAGTGCTGCGTTCCGCTGCCCGAGCGCGTGGCGGTATGTCGCAAGCGCCGTGAAGTACTGCCGGTCGGCCAGCGCCAGCGTGCGATCGAGGAACAATCGCCTCCCGGCCGCGGGTCCCGACGCGAGCCGTACATCCTCGGGGAGAAACGCCACCGCTACCCAGATCCCGGCGCCATCGGCCAGCCGCTTCAGCGGCTCGCCATCCAGGACATGCTCTTTCTTGCGGCCCGCGGCGCGGTAGGTGACGGCCGCATGGTGGGACTGGTCCCGGGCTTCGAAGCGGAGACCCACATGAAAACCCGGCTCTCCAAACCGCACGATTTCCTGGTCCGAGGCCCCGCGCAGTGAGCGAAACAGAACGGGGAAGTAGATCGCCTCGAGCAGACTCGTCTTACCCTCGCCGTTGGCGCCGAGGAGTACCGCGCCCTCGGGCCCTGCCTCCAGCGTGGTGTCCTTGAGGTTCCGGAAACTCCGGACTGTGAGCTGCTGGAACCGCACTACTGAATCGTCAGGTGACGGATCGCCGTGTCACCGTGTTCACCGAGCACATCCACCCCGAACACCCGCACGGTGATCACTGCTCCCGAGAGACCGCCGGTCGTAATCGGCAGCCCGAAGCGCACCGTGTCCGAGCTCGCGATGAACGGCGGAAACCCCGATATCCCTCCCTCGGTCTCGAAGTACACCGTGTCGACCCCGTCCGCGTCCCCCACTCGCCCAGCCACGAAATAGATCGGACCCGCGGTAATCGTGGTGTCTACAGACGGACGGTCGATCGTGCTGGTGGGGCCGCCTGCGGAAGGTCCCGTAGGTGGGGTAGGGAAGAAGATTCTATCCCGCTCGTTGCACCCGAGCAGTCCCGTGCTAAGCACCGATATCACAAGGCCTGCGGCCAACTCCGGCAACCCGGGACGACCCCTCTTCATAAGGCTCAAATTTAGTCGGTAGACAGAGGGAATTGCAGGGTTGGAACCCCCCTTTTCGCGGCTCATTTCCCTCGGAAACTGGCCTTACGCTTCTCCAGAAACGCGGCCATCCCCTCCCGCATGTCCTCGGTCGAGGCGAGCAGGCCGAAATGGTTTGCCTCGAGCAAATGGGCGTCCTCGGCGGTCATCTCCAGGCCGGCATCCACTGCCTCCAGGACCAGCCGGACCGCCAGGGGCCCGTTATCGAGAATGCTGCGAACCAGCTTTTCGGCCTCGGCCAGGAGTTGGTCAGCTGGGTACACCTTGTTGACCAGTCCAATACGCCAGGCCTCCTGGGCGTCGATCATCTGTCCGGTCAGCAACAGTTCCAGCGCGCGACCTTTTCCGACCAGTCGGGGCAACCGGACCGTACCGCCGTAGCCGGGGCCGATTCCCAGCTTCACTTCCGGCTGGCCGAATTTCGCGTTCTCGCTGGCGAGCCTCAGGTGGCACGCCATCGCCAGCTCACAACCCCCGCCCAGGGCGAAGCCGTTTACCGCAGCGACGACGGGTTTGCCCAGCCGCTCGATCCGACGAAACACCGACTGTCCATCCATTGCACGGGCTTTCCCATCGAATGGACCCTGCCGCGACAGGTCAGCGATGTCGGCTCCGGCGACGAACGCCTTAGGACCAGCGCCGGTCAGGATCACCCCGCGCACCGCCGCATCCGTGTCGACTGCCCGGATCGCCAGTCCCAACTCGGCGATGACGGCGTCGTTCAGGGCGTTGAGCTTGTCGGGACGGTTGACGGTGATGAAGGCGACGCCTTCGCGGATCTCGAGTAACAGGGTCGAGTACGGCATGGGCTCTCGGCGGGAGGGGGCGGGCGAATTTTAGTCCGGTCGAGGGCGGCAGGGCAGGACTGTGGTTCGGGCCCCACAGACCTGAGGAGGCGGATTGTGACGCGGGCACCTAGGGGCTGGGAAATCTTGTCCTACGCCACCATAGAGCGACCAAAATACTAACAGCAACTATGATGTAGTCCTGATTAACTGATTGTGTTTTAATAACTTATTACGCAGTACGAATCCAGCTATACAGTTTATCGACACTTTTGAAAGCCAACGGCACCTGAGTTGCTCCTCCTCAGGCCAGTGGAATTGACCGATTTTCGTCAGGGGTTCTGTCGCCAACGAGAAGTTCTCTACGATAACCCGGTGTCAGGCTGTTTACGGGTACCCTCTGGACTGAAAGTGGTGGATGCGATGATGGATCTCTACGGTCTGAACGATTATCCCGTACGGGATTCGATTCAGTACGGCTTGATTGCGGTGAGGGGTATCCTGATCGCGGCGGGTGCCTGGATCGCCTGGAAGGGTTTCGGCTGGCCGGGGATCCGCGCTGAGTTGGCCCCCAGAGAAAAGGTGAAATCATGAGAGGTCAAGCACGCTCTGTGGTGCGGAACCTGATGACGATTCGTCCGCGCAACCTCATCGCGTTCGGCCTCGGCCTGACTGTCGCGCTTGCCGCCATCAGTTGCGGCAGCAGCGACCTTCCGACTGCGGACCCCTCCACTCAAGCGGTGGTCTCCCCCGCCTCGAATCTTGAGTTGCTGGATCCGGCGAAGGGCCTGCTCGGCACCGGACTCCTGGCTTGCCGAGTTGAGCCGTATCAGGTGACTACAAAGACCATCGGTCCGGCCGGTGGTCGAATCGAGGTCGGCCGGCACGTTCTGGTGATTCCTGCCGGGGCACTGTCTGCTCCCACTCAGATCATCGCCGAAGCGCCGAGCGATCCGGTGGCCTCTGTTCGCTTCTCTCCTGAAGGCCTGCACTTCAAGGAGGGACACCCTGCCCGCCTCACGCTGGACTACTCGAACTGCCCGCTCGGCCGGTTGCAGATTCTCAAGCGCATTGCCTATACCACCGAGCGGTTCAACATCCTCAGCTACCTGCTCTCGCGGGACAATCTCCTGCTCCAGCGGGTCAGTGGCGATGTCGAGCACTTCTCCCGGTACGCGGTGGCCTGGTAGGAATGCAGTCCCGGGATAACTCGATTTCCGGGGCGCGGGCTGCCGGCCCGGGGGAGAAGCCGCGGGCCAGCGAACCTCTCGCCGAAGCCCAGGCCTACGAGAGATCGGGCCGGATCAGCGAAGCACTCGATGCATACCATGTTGCCATCGCCTCTGCCGAGCGCTCGGCGGAGACTGCCGTGCTTGTGGAAGCGCTCCGTCGCCTGAGCATAGTCCACCATCACCAAAACGAGGGCGATCGGGCCCGGGCGCTGTGCCAGCGGAGCTATGAAACGGCGCTCGCGATGGGGGAGTCGGGGCTGGCAGCCGAGGCGCTGAACACGCTGGGTGGGTATGAGATCGAGCACGGCGCGATGCGGAGCGCCGCGGAGTACTTCGAGCGCGCGCTCACGCTCGGCGGGACCAATCCCCGCCTGCGCTGCCGGATCGAACAGAACCTAGGAATCCTCGCCACCATCCGTGGTGACCACGCAGCGGCACTACGGCACTACGGAGCCTCACTCGAGGCTTTTCAGGCCATGGGCGACGACAAGGGCTGCGCTATCGCCTATCACAATCTTGGAATGATCAGCGCGGACCGTAAGCAGTGGGCCGACGCGGAGCGCTATTACGAGCAAAGCCGGACCCTGGCTGAACGGATCGGCGATGTGCACCTGCAGGGTCTGTGTCTCCTGAACCATTCGGAAGTCCACATTGCTCGTCAGGCCTACGAACTGGCCCGGCGCGACGCGGAGGCTGCATTGGCCATCTTCGACCGGCTCGGTTCCCGACTGGACAAGTCCGATGCGTACCGAGTCATCGGGATGGTCTATCGGGACACGGGACGCATGCAGCTGGCGGAATCCCGGCTGCGGAGCGCGATTGATCTCGCCGTGAGCACCGGGTCGATCCTGAGCGAGGCTGAGGCCTCGCGCGAGTTGGCCTGGCTCTATCAGGCTCAGGGGAGAAATCAGGATGCACTCGGACTGCTCAACGCATCCTACCGCCTGTTTCGCCGGCTCGACGCGGCGCTGGACCTGGTGGACGTCCAGGCCAAGGTCGAAGAGCTGGAGGGAACCTTCCTCGCGGTGGTGCAGGACTGGGGTCAGTCGATCGAATCGGCGGACAGCTACACCTTCGGCCACTGCAGCCGGGTCGCGGAGTATGCCGAGGCAGTGGGCTGTGCGCTCGGGCTGACGGAGGACGCTCTCACCACCCTGCGGCTGGGCGCCTACTTGCACGACGTCGGAAAGGTGAAGGTGCCTCACGAGATTCTGAACAAGCCGGGCAAACTCACCGAAGCCGAATTCGAAATCATCAAGCAGCACCCCGTCTGGGGTGTCGACCTGCTTTCCGCGATCGAGTTTCCCTGGGATATCAAACCGATCATCCGGTGGCACCACGAGAAGTACGATGGGACCGGATATCCGGACCGCCTTCGAGGCGACGAGATTCCGCTCGCGGCACAGATCATCTGCATCGTTGATGTCTACGACGCTCTCACCACGACTCGCAGCTACCGGCCGGCCATGTCCCATGAGCAGGCATTGTCTGCCATGCGGGAGACTCCGCAGTGGTGGAGGCCTGACGTGCTCGACGCCTTCATGCGCTCGGTGGGCATCGCCGCCGCGGCATGAGACCCGAAGGACTCCCATCCAACTGGGGTAGTGACGATCTCGAATTGCTGAGCGAACTCGCGCGGGCGGGACAATTTCGCGAGGTGCTCCGGGCGTTCGACGACCGCAACAAGAGAGGATCGTCCACACCTCCTCCTGAAGCCGAGTATCTCGCGGCGCTCGCAGCAGCGCGACTCGGCGCCTACGAGCGCGCTTCACGGCTTGCTGAATCGGCACTAAGTCGGCTCAGCGCCGTGGCGGATGAATCGGGTGCTATGCGTGCTGCCAATCTCCTGGGCGGAGTCGCCTTCGAGCAGGGCCGGCTGGATGTCGCGGAGGCACGCTTCGAAGAGACGCTCCACCGGGCACATGTGTTGAACGACCCTCAGATGGCGGCGCGAGTCTCCAACAACCTGGGCTCACTCGTTCACCTGCAGGGAAAAGGTGCGCTGGCGGTGAATCTCTATCGCAGCGCGTTGCAGGTGTACCGAACGCAGGGGGACCGCCTCGGTACTGCGCAAACGTGCCACAATCTCGCCTTGGCGTATCGATTGGAGGGACGGTTCACTGAAGCGCTGGACGCCAACCACCAGGCGGTCGAGGCCGCGGAAGAAGCCGGCGATCAGGCGCTTCTTGCGCTCACCCGCATGGGGCGCGCCGAGACCTGGCTCGAATCGGGTGAACCGGCGAAGGCGGAGACCGAGCTGCGTGGTGCCCTCGAACTCGCCGCGGCCTCCGGCGACGAGGCTGGTGTTGGAGAAGCGGAACGACTGCTAGCCCTCGCGGCGATGCGGCGGCAACGGTACGACCTCGCCATGCGGCACGCTCACCGCGGCCGGAAGATCGCGGGACGGCTGCGCTGCCCTGAGCTGCGAGGCCAGTGCGACGTCATTTCCGCCCTTGCGGCCAGAGCCGTCGGCCAGCCTCGACTCGCGAATCGGTTCCGTCTCCGGGCGGTGCAGGCCTTCCGGTCCCTCGGCGCAAGCGGATTGCTCCGCCGTTTCGAGCTGGACTGGGCCAGCTGACTCACTCCGCGGCCGGAGGCGGGATATCTTCCGGTGTGCCAGAATTCAATCAGATCGCCTGGACTGAGTCGGGGACGATTCGCATCCTCGATCAAACCAGGCTTCCCGGCGAAGAGACCTATCGCGAGCTGACCGAGCCTGCGGACATGGCCGAGGCCATTCGCACGTTGAGGGTGCGGGGTGCACCGCTCATCGGCGTTGCCGCGGCGATGGGGGTGACGCTTTCGGCTCGGCGGCTCGGCGGCTCGGCGCCTCGGCTAGAAGACGTTCTCGCGGCCTGTGACGCGCTGCAGGCGACGCGCCCTACGGCGGTCAATCTTGCCTGGGCCGTCGAGCGCATGCGGAAGGTGGCACGGTCCGTCGCCGCGCGCGACGGTCTTCACGCTGCCCTCGTCGCCGAGGCAAATGCGATCTGGGAAGAGGACCGCGCCATGTGCCGAAGGATCGGCGAAACGGGACTCGCCCTCATCCCCGATGGCGCCGTTGTTCATACCCACTGCAACGCCGGCGCGCTCTGCTGCTCGGGGATCGGAACTGCCCTCGCCCCGGTCTACCTGGCACACGAGGCGGGACGGCGAGTCTCGGTAATCGCTGATGAAACGCGGCCGCTGATGCAGGGAAGCCGGCTTACCGCATGGGAGTTGGGTCGGGCAGGGATCAGCTGCACCGTCATCGCTGACAACATGGCCGCGAGTCGGCTGCGCCGCGGCGGCATTACCTGTGTTATCGTCGGAGCCGATCGGATCGCGGCGAACGGAGACGTCGCCAACAAGATCGGGACCTATGGAGTGGCTCTCGCCGCCCGGGAGCATGGCGTCCCTTTTTACGTCGCGGCGCCGACTTCAACCTTCGACTTCAAATCGGCGGACGGCAGCCAAATTCCCATCGAAGAGCGGGGAGCGGAGGAAATCCGAGCGATAGGGGGCCAAGCCGTCGCCCCGGCCGGAGCCGCGGTATGGAATCCCGCGTTCGACGTTACCCCGGCGGAGCTGGTGACGGGCTACATCACGGACAGGGGGATGAAAAGAAGGGATGCGTTGGAAGGACTGAAATTAGTACCTAGTACCTAGTACCGAGCAATTACCAATTAGCAATTACCAATTACCAATCAGCAATTGCCCTCCATCCTCGCCCTCGACCAGGGAACGACTGGCAGCACTGCCATGGTCGTGCACCAGGACGGCCGTGTGCTAGGGCGTGGTTATCGCGAGTTCACCCAGTTTTTCCCGCAGCCCGGTTGGGTGGAGCACGATCCGGAAGAAATCTTTCGCATCACTCTGGATGCGGCCCGGGAGGCTCTGAGACAGGCCGGGGAGACGCCCGCCGGGATTGGAATCACCAATCAGCGGGAGACGGTCGCCCTGTGGGATAGGAAGACCCTCACCCCGGTTGCTCCGGCCATCGTCTGGCAGGACCGCCGCACCGCGGAACGTTGCCGCGAGCTAAAGGCCGAGGGGAAGGAGAGCCTGATTCGGCAGAAGACCGGACTGGTGCTCGACCCCTATTTCTCCGGCACCAAGCTCGAGTGGCTGTTACGCAATCCGGCCATCCGGCGCCGGGCCGAGCGGGGAGAAATCGCCGCTGGCACCATCGACACCTGGCTCATCGCGAAGCTCACCGGTGGCCGGGTTCACATCACCGATCACACCAACGCGTCGCGCACGCTGCTGTATGATCTCGCCGCGCGCGATTGGGACGAGACGTTGCTGGCGCTCTTTGGAGTGCCGCGCGGCATTCTTCCGGCGATCGTTTCCTCCTCTCAAGTCGTGGGCGAGACCGACCGCGACCTGTTGGGCACGACGTTGCCAATCGCGGGAATCGCCGGGGACCAGCAGTCCGCGCTGTTCGGCCAGGGGTGTGTACAGCCCGGCCTCGCGAAGAACACCTATGGTACCGGTGCCTTTCTCCTCGCCTTCACCGGACAAGCCAAACCGCTCTCCCAAAATGGTCTATTGACCACCTCGGCTTGCGGACCCAGGGGCGAACCGGCATATGCGCTCGAGGGCAGCGTCTTCATCGCCGGGGCGGCTATCCAGTGGCTGCGCGACGGCCTGGGCCTGATCGGAGCAGCGGGAGAGACCGAGGCGCTCGCCCGCAGTGTGCCGGACACCGGTGGAGTGCAGATGGTGCCGGCCTTCGTCGGGCTGGGATCGCCGCACTGGGAAGCGGAGGCCAGAGGCACCATCGTCGGCCTGACCCGCGGGACGACCAGGGCTCACCTGGTGCGTGCCGCGTTGGAGGCCATGGCTCACAGCACGGGGGACCTGCTCGGCGCCATGATTGCCGACGCCGGCCTGACCCTCGAGGCGCTTCGGGTGGATGGCGGGGCCGCCGCTAATGATTGGATGATGCAATTTCAGGCCGACCTGCTGGGTGTGCCGGTCGAACGGCCGGACAACGTCGAGACCACGGCGCTGGGAGCCGCGGCACTCGCGGGCTTGGCCCTTGGCACCTGGCGCTCGATGGATGATTTCCTGGCAGGACGGCAGTATCGGCGCTTCGAGCCCACGATGCCGGAAGCCGAACGGAAACGTCAGCGTGCTGCATGGAAACGGGCGGTCCACGCAACACTGGCCTGGGCCCGTGCCGATCGGGTACCGGAGTTATCTTAGAGAGCAGCCGAAACGGAGTCGGGCCAATGAAACCGGGTCAGAAGTTCCTACTGGGCGCCGCCATCATCGTTGGCGCCGTTGCCTTGCTGATGATCGAAGGGGTCAAGGAGTTCGGTCAGTATTCCCTCACACCGACCGAACTTGCCGCCAAGACGGCCGCTGATTCCTCGTTCTACAATCTCGGCCTCAAGATGAACGCCAAAGTGGTCCCCGGAACGATCAAGCGGGATCCGGCGTCTCAGACCATCGATTTCCAGGTGACCGATGGCAGCCACACGTATCCCGTGAGTTATCACGGGCTGGCACCCGACACCTTCACCGACCAGCAGGATATCGAAGTGGTCGTCGAGGGCCGGCTGGGACGGGATGGTGTCTTCCGCGCAACGACTCTTCTCGCCAAGTGCGGTTCGCGCTATTCCGGGACCTACAAGGACGGCCAGAAGGTCTAGCTCCGCAGGTTCAGCTCTTCGATTTTCTCCCACCCATCCGTCTGCTCCGCGGCTGCCTGGCCGGAGCCTCGTAGCGGAACTCGACGAGAAACACTCGGCGTCCTGCGCCGTGCTTGGCAATCTTGAGAAGATCGACGACGCCCGCGAAGCCTGAGCGTTTCGCGAGCTCCGGCGTCACATCGGCGAGAGAGATCTCCATCAACGAGGTCACGACGATGTGGCCAGGTGGCAGAGCATACCGGCCGCCTGCGCGAACGTGAGGCCGTTGCCACAGGCGAACGCTGCAGGTGATTTCCCCGCTCCGAACGCGATCTCGCAGAGTGCGGACGAATTCCATGGTCGGTGTGACCGTGGATCATTTCCCCGGGATGGCTTGCCCGTGGCACCCGCTGCACATCTGGGGATTGCGCTTCCGCAGCTTGTCCGCGTCGAAGCCCGGACCGTGGGGATCGAATGATCGGCCGGCGACAGCAGAATGGCATTGCAGGCAGTCCCGCTCCGAATGACACGCGACGCAGGTCTCGAGACTCTGCCGCGCCGCCTGCCCGTGTCCGGCCCCGAAGAACCGATTGGCATCGTGGTAGCCGGGATTCAGCTGTCCACTCGACACCAGACCTGACTGCTGGTGGCAGCTGGCACAGAATTGCTGGTTGTTGTGGCAGTTGCTGCAATCGGCCTCTCGTGCGTAGGCCGCCGCGGGATGCCGGGTGAGAAATCCCACCGCGTGATAGCCCGTCGCATCGCCTGGATTGGGCCGGTGACAGTCGAGGCACTGGGTTCGGGTATGGCAGCCCAGGCAGTTCCTCGCGCGGCTCCTCGCCATGTCGGCGTGTTGCTCGTCCCAGTACGCCGTGTGAGTGATGGGCGCGTGCCTCGTGAGCTGAGCGCCCGGCCCGCGGCCCGGCCCGGCGGTGAACATCGCTTTCGCGAGGTCGGGCTGCCCGTTGTGACAGGTGAGGCAACTCTCGCGGGTGTGACAGGTCTGGCAGGCCTGGGTAGATCTGCGCGACTCCTTCCCGTGAGTCGTCAGGAAATCGGCAGCGGTATGGCTTGCCGGTGCTTCGAAAGTCGCTGGGATCGCTAGGGACCTCGGGTCGGGACCCAAGCCCTGGATCGTCCGAGTCTCCGGCGCGTTCACGTGACAGGTGATGCAGAAGTCTCGCGCGTGACAGGTGGCGCACGACGGAGCGATCGCGAAGCTCCGCCCGTTTTCCGTAGGTGGCTGCGCTAGCTTGCCGTGTCCCCCTGATGCAAACGCTGGATCCTTGTGCGACGGTGGTGCCTTGAAGCGGGCGACATCCTCCCGGGTGAAGCCTGCGACGGTTGCGAGAGGCATATGACAGGTAGCACAGGCCGTGTCCGGCGCCGCAAAGTGATCGGCGGTAATCCCATGGCACTCGAGGCATTGCCGGGATACGGTCCGTCGCACTGTCATCCAGGACGCACCGGCCGGAGTATGACAATCGCTGCACGTGGGGCGGTTGGTCTCCGGCTTCGTCCTACGATAGACCGCAAGGTGATCGGCGTGAGAAAACCGCAGGTTGGTGGGGCTGGGTCCCAGGCGCGGTTGCCAACGGACCGCGGGTTGGATCTTGCCATCGTGGCACTGCGCGCAGGATGCCGGCGCGGGCCAAAGCGAAGCTCGCGACTCGGTGACACCGGCGTGGCACGTGGAGCAGAGGGGAAAGAACCTGGCGTGGACCTGATGGTCGAATCCGGTATCCGGTTGCGCGATGATGGTCGCCGCGACGAGGAGTGCCGTGATCATCATCGATCAGTCTTGAGCCGCCGGGCCGGCGGCAGAGGGGCCCACTCCGTTCCGGAACTCATGCTGTAGGTGACCCGGAAGTCGATCCTGGTCTGGTCCCAGCTGAACGCCGCATTGTCGGGACGATTCCGGTCTTCGCTATACCGGATAGCACCGACACCGAGTTGCAGATTCCCCATGACTTGCCAGTCGGCCCGAACACCAACCCAGTCGAGGTTCGCGTCGCTGAAACGAAACTCCAATGGCCGCTTGAGTGTCCCGAGATCGAGTGAGAGTCGCAGGTTCTCCCGCGGATCGTAGCCCACCCTTCCGCTCCAGGTTTGCGATGAGGCTCCGGGACCGAAGTCGGTGGCGAACCCACCGTCCACCTGCAGCCGGGCGGCTAACTGGTAGGTAGCGCCAGCCGACCACCGCCAGCCATTGTCTTGCTCGTTGACCAGGGGCGTCTCGGTCTCGGTGTTCTCGAACCAGTACCGCTCACCCCGGGCGCGAACCTCGAGCTTGGGGATCGGCCGCAGCGACACCGATCCGTTCACCGCGTTATAGGGGACCGGACTGAACGCGCCCCAAATGGTCCACAGATTGAAATAAGGCCGGTAGTGCCGCGCACCGGCGGAAAGGCCGAGGCGTGGTTCGGTGTAGCTGGCGGTCACGTCCGACGTGCCCCACCAGCCGTACGAGAAGTCGTATTCGGTGCCGCCGGAAAGCGAGACTCGGCGCCAGGGGCGAACGGTAGCGGACAGCGCGGCTCGCTCCGAGACGAAATTCCTCGTGTCCCGGTCTACCTCGCGCTGGTAGTCCAGCCGCGCCTCGGCGACGGGTGTGATCCAATTCAGGTTGCCACCGGCCACCAGTTGGCGCTCGCTGGGCTGGAATTCGTTGAACGGATTGAGCGCGGCGCTGGTGATAGGCAGCGCCACCCCGTCCGCCAGGCCGAGACCCACATACCCTCCCAACTGGAGATTCGCCGGCAACCGCTCGAGCAGCAGCCAGGCGCCATCGAAGCCGGTGAATCCGAGACGAGAAGAGAATGTCTGGCGACCGAGGCGTCCGATGAAACCCTTGCTATCGTACTGAGCGTACGCTTCCAGCAACTGGCCGGCAGGAACACTTCCGGGCCAGGCATTGTTATCGCCAAAGTCCGCAAACAATCGTCCGTTGCCGTGGAGGCTGAGGCCACTCATGCCGAGTCCCCACATGGTGAGATCGATCCCAGTCGTCACTGGAACCGCTTCGCGCCGGGGACCCGGGCGATAGAACTGGCAGAAGGTTGCGCCGGCGAGGCAGGTGACCGCGATGCTGTCGGGGGAAATTGGTCCACCGGTTGGACCCGTGATGACCGAGCCAACAGCGACGCTGTCGAGCTGCACGCCGCGGAAATCCACCGCCTGGCCCCTCACGTCGACGCGCGCGGTGTAGCCCTGGGCGCTCGCAGTGCCGAAGGGCAGAACGAGCAGCAGGACCGCGACGCGCCCGCTTCGCTTCACGGTCGCTCGACCGCAGATGCGAGCCGCGGCTTGAAGCCCGCGGGAGCGCTCTGGAGATGGCAGGCCGAGCACTCGGCGCCCTGATAGTGGTCCTGGTCTACCCCGTGGCAAACGAGACAGAAATTTCGAGTCGGCTGCAGATCACGAACCAGGGACGCGGTATGACAGGCGGCGCATCCCTCGTGGTCCGGTAGACCGTGCGCCTTGGAGACCTGCACGGCCGCTCGGTGGCATCCGGCACAATCGCGCTGGACCTGGTGATGCTGTTCGTGGCAGCCGCTGCAGGTCGCAACGCTGTCGGCAAGCGTCATGGTCACCGGCTCCACGTGGCAGGTGGTGCAGGGAAGCTGGTGCCGGTCATGGTTGAAGCCGATGGTCCGCGCCCTTGGTGCCCGCCCCGCCGGTGATATCGACACTTCGATCTCGTGGGGCGACGCCATCTCCGCCGCTTCGTGGCACGACGCGCAATCGCTCTTCGAGGGTGCCTGGTGATGGCAGATCTGACAGCCGCGCGG
>DATIOP010000100.1:0-22046 GCA_035472975.1 Gemmatimonadales bacterium | reverse complement strand
AAGTCTGGAGTGCGGCTGAGCACCTCGTCGAGAGGGTGTACCAAGCCACGGCGAAATTCCCCAACAGTGAACGCTATGGATTGGTCTCGCAAATGCGACGTGCTTCGTACTCGGTATGCGCCAACATTGCGGAAGGTTGTGGACGCTTGGGGGACCGGGAACTCGCGCGGTTCGCTCGGATCGCCGCGGGCTCGGCCACCGAACTCGAGGCTCTCGTTCTCTTAGCTGGTCGCCTGAGGTTCCTCGATCAGATTGCTGCGAACGATCTCTTATCGAGGAGTCGACACGTTCAAAAGCAGCTGTACCGGTTGAACGAATTCCTGCTTCGTCGGCGTCAGCCGAGCGACGCAAGACTCACGACTCAAGACCCATGACCAGTTCACTGCACTCGCGCAAGCGCGGCTACTGCTTGGACACCCACGACCCGCACGAGCCCCTGGGGACCAGACGCAGAATCCAGGAATGTGCGAACGCTTTTCGCCCAGTCCGGATTTGCCGGTGCGCCCGCGGTCAGCCGGTCCAGCGATTCCATCCCCACCGTCCCCAGCCGGGAGAGTGTCGCTACCGCGAGGTCTCCGTCGCGCGCGAGTGGAACATCTGCGAGCACAGCGTAGCGGGCGGGCAGCTCGCGCCAGAGGGTAAATACGGCGCGCAGGGAGTCGGCCGCAGGCCCGCGCGGATCGTTCAGTGCTTGCCGCGCCAGGCGGTTGAGCCGGCTCCGGGCCCAGGGGTCGGGTCGCGCCGCATCGGGGAGCCGAGTGAGCGGGGTGAGCTGGGTCGTCCCCTGGAGGCGATAGCGCTGGCTGAAGCTGACGGGCTCCAGGTATTGCAGGAGGTCGTGCAGCGGACCGACACCTCGGGCGCCGGTCAGCAGGCGAATCATGCGGTAGGTGTGGGCCTCGTGAGTGAGTCCGAGGCCTTCAAGCTCGAGGCTCGTGATTGAAAGGCGGCGGTACATGTCATCCACGTCCCGCACCGAGGCGGGAGACCATAACCGTTCCGCTACCGCCACGACGCGCGGCCAGATCCGGGAGTCGATGGTCTCCGGCGAAATGTGCTCACCCCACATGCAGGCTTCGCCGCCGAGGACCCGGGCGGCTTCCTCCGCGGTGAGTGGATTGTCCACCGGGAGCGGATCCGCCATGTAGTGATCTTCGGCGCTCTTGATATGATCGAGATAGTAGGGCGCCGACAGGATGCCTTGGTACCCGCTGCGCGCAGCCTGGCTGAGATACTCGACTCCGCGCCACGATTGAACCACGGCGGTCTTGGGTAGATCGGGTTGGAGGATTTCATCCCAGCCCACCATCAGTTTGCCGTGTTGCTCGAGGATCTTCTCCAGCCGGCCGTTGAAATACGCCTGAAGCGCGTCGTTGGTTCGGAGCCCGTTAGTCCGCATGAACTTCTGGATGCGGATGTTGCTGTTCCACTGGCGTCCGGTGACCTCGTCTCCACCGATGTGCCAGTAGGGATCGGGAAAGAGCGGCGCGATTTCGTCGATGAACTCCTCGATGAAGCGATAGACCTCATCCCGGGTGGGGTCCAGCGTGGGATCGAAGACTCCAAACTTCCTCTCTATGGAATAGGGACCCGGCGCGCTGGCGAATTCAGGGTAGCCGACGAACCACGACGTCGTGTGACCCGGCATGTCAAACTCCGGCACTACGCGAATGCCACGCGCCCGCGCATACGCAACCACTTCGCCGATCTCTTCCTGAGTGTAGTAGTTCCCGTCCGAGCCCAGCTCCTGGAGCCGGGGAAACTTCTTGCTCTCGACCCGGAACCCTTGGTCCTCGCTCAGATGCCAGTGGAGTACGTTGAGCTTGACCGCCGCCATGCCATCCAGCGTGCGCCTGATGACGTCGACCGGCTGCCAGTGCCGGCATACGTCGACCAGGAGCCCTCGCCAGGGGAAGCGCGGCGCATCCGCAATTGAAACGGCGGGCAGGTAGAAGCCGCTGCTCTGTTGCGCCAGCAGCTGGATGATGGTCTCGAACCCGCGCAGTGCGCCTACTACGGTGGGTGCTTTGAGGATCGCTCCCTGCGGGGTGACGGTGAGGGTATAAGACTCGTCTTCCTCGGGTGTCTGCACCTTTTGTCCGGGGCCCTGCACTTCGACCGTGAGATCCGGCGGCCCTTTTGGCTTGACCCGCGTGATACCGATCCCGAGTCTCCGCTCCAGTCGGACCAGTGTGCGCTCGACCGCCGCTTCGAGCCGAGCGTCGCTGTAGCCGGAAATGCCAACCTGAAATCCGCTATCCACGACAAGTTGCCCGGTGCCGATTTCGAGATGCGCCGGCACCGGCATCAGGTTCAACGTGTTTTGCGCCATCAGCGGAGAGCCGGCCAGAGTCGCCAGGCACAGCAGTACCCGGCATAGTCGGCGACGCATGGAGGTCCGATTCGAGAGAGACAGGCTGGGGAAGCTACAGCGGTAGTGGGTGGTCGGTAGTAGGTAGCTGGTAGTAGGTAGCGGGTCGTGGGGGGCAACATCTGGCAGGTAGTAGCTGACGGCTGACCGCTGACGGCTAACCGCCAATTGTGATAGCATTGAAGTCCTCATGCCCTTCTTCTCGGACGCCAGAGTCTGGGCTCAAGGCCGCTCCCCGTGGTGGCGACTCCTGTTGGTCGCAGTGCTGGCGTGGGATGGGCTTCGGCACCTCCGGGATCCCGACGCGGGTGGGCTCTTTGCCGGCATCACGTTCGGGGTCCACGAGCTGGGCCACCTCCTCTTCTCCTTCTTCGGCGAGTTCCTGGGGGTAGCAGGGGGAAGCCTCAACCAGCTCCTGATCCCGATCGGCGCCGGCGTGCTTCTCCTCTACTACAACGACTATTTCGGCCTCAGTGCCGCGGGCGCCTGGTTGAGCTCGAGCCTGCTCGATCTCGCGCGCTACGTCGGCGACGCGCGGTCATTCGACCTGGACCTGGTGGGCTTCGGCGGCGACCCCCAGCACGATTGGGCCTACCTGCTGGGCCGGTTCGGTGCTTTGCAGTATGACACCCGGATCGCGACCGGCTTGCGAGCGCTCGCCCTGATCTGCCTGCTGGTCTCGCTGGGCTACGGACTCTGGCTGTGCATGATCATGCGCCGAGCAGTACAGCCGCTTGACGAATTGGGGACGGGCGGTAGAACTAGCGGGTGATTCTTACTCAGTACCGAGTACCGAGTACCTAGTGCTCGGTAGTCAGGACTCGGTTCTAGGTACTCGTTACTAGGTACTCGGCACTAAGTACAATCTCACCCTCCACACCGAGGCATTATGGTTTCGCTCGCTCAACTCTGGGTTCCGATTCTTCTCTCGGCAATTCTGGTGTTCGTGGCCAGCTCGATCATCCACATGCTCATCCAGTGGCACAAGGGTGACTACAAGTCCCTGCAGAACGAGGACGAGGTGCGTGCTGCGATCCGCAAGGGGAACCCGCCGCCGGCGCTTTACATCCTCCCCTTCTGTAGTGACATGAAGAAAATGGGCGAGCCGGAGATGCAGAAGAAATACACCGAGGGCCCCAATGCCGTGCTGACGATCATCAAGCCCGGTCTCCCCAGTATGGGCCCGATGCTGGGGAAATGGTTCCTCTACAATCTCTTCATCTCATTCTTTGTGGCGATCCTGGCCTGCCATGTCTTCCCTCCGGGAACCGAGTACCTGCCGGTCTTCAAGGTGGTAGGACTGGCGGCCTGGCTGGGGTACGCCGGCGCTACCCCCTCCGGTGCCATCTGGATGGGGAGGCCCTGGAGCATCACGATCAAGGACATGGTGGACGGGTTGATTTACGCGGGAATGACGGCCGGCTCCTTCGGATGGCTCTGGCCCAAGCTGGCTGCCTGAGACCGGTGCCATCCGGCTATCTTTGAGGACTGCTCCCAGACGTCCTGAACTGCCGGATGAATGCCAAGGTCTAAACTGGTGATTACCAGCGCGGGGCTGGTCCTCGCGCTGGGCGTAATAATTCTGCTCGTCTTCACTCGGGGCCGCGCCGTCCCCGCGGCCTCTGCTCCCCCGCCAGAGCCTGTCCCGAATTCAGTCACTTACACGGATCACGTCGCCCCGATCCTGTATCGCAACTGCACCGAGTGCCATCGGCCGGGCCAGCCGGCGCCGTTCCCCTTGCTGACGTACGCCGACGCGGCGAGTCACGCGGCGGTGATTGCCGAACGGGTCAAGGCCCGCACCATGCCGCCTTGGCCGGCGGACCCGACCTACAGCCACTTCGCGGATGAGCGGGGGCTGACGGATCGGGAGATCGCGATCATTGCGCGCTGGGCGGAGAGCGGTGTCGCCGCCGGGGACACGACTCATCTTGCTCCTCCGCCCTCGTTCCCGACCGGCTCCAAACTCGGTAAACCCGACCTCGTGCTGCGGATGCCGAAGACTTACAAGATCCCGGGAGACGGTGCAGATCATTTCGTCACGCTCAAGATTCCCTTCGAGATTCCCCGCGACACCTTCGTCCGGGCCATCGAGTTCGTCCCGGGCAATCCCCGCCTGGTGCACCACATGAACGGGCACCTGCTCGTTTATCCGCCCGGCGGCAAGAAAGACATCTTCAGGGGCCAGATGGCCTATGTGGAC
Source organism: Gemmatimonadales bacterium (assembly GCA_035472975.1). Lineage (GTDB taxonomy): Bacteria > Gemmatimonadota > Gemmatimonadetes > Gemmatimonadales > GWC2-71-9 > DATBGE01. The sequence continues at coordinate 17,472 of DATIOP010000100.1, read as the reverse complement.
GATGCCTACCACAACATGGACGACCTGAAGAAGCTGGATCTGCTCAATGACGACGGATCATTTCCGCCGCTGCTGCTGTCGCTGGTGAATTACCTCCCCGGTGCGCAGCCCAGGGTGTTGCCGGAGGACGTTGGCAGCTTCCCGCTGCCGAAGCAGGGTGCCCTGATCCTGAATCAGATCCACTACGGTCCGTCGTTTGTTGCCGACAGCGACCGGTCGTACTTCAACGTCTTCTACGGCAAGACGCCGCCGCGGCGGCATATGTATGACCTGGTGATGGGGACCGTCGGCGCGACCAAGGTGATGCCCGACCTGGTCATCCCGCCCAACACCGTGAAGACGGTCTATACCGAAGGGACCATTCCGGCGGACATCTCGATCGTTACGATGACGCCGCATATGCACCTGCTGGGGCAGTCGTTCCTGGCCTACGCGGTCACCCCGCAGCGAGACACTATTCCGCTGATCCGGCTGCGGAAATGGGACTTCCGCTGGCAGTATGCCTACAAGCCGAAAACCCTGCTGCACATTCCGCAGGGGAGCGTGATCCGGGCCGAAGGCGTCTACGACAACACCAGCAACAACCCGTTGAACCCGTTCAAGCCGCCCCAGACGGTGCAGGATCACATGGGGAGCATGAAGACGACCGACGAGATGTTCCAGTTCATCCTGGTGTATGTGCGATACGAGCCGGGAGACGAGAACATCAGTCTCGAAGGCAGATCCCTCGATCATTGATCCGACGATTCTCTCACTCCAACCCATCTCACTCATGCGCACCCTGACACGCCTGGCTCTACTCCTCCTGGTCCTGCTGCCTGCGCGCCTCGCCGGCCAGGCCACCCCCGAGGGGGAATACCCCGGTCTCGAAACCGGGAAGATGTGGACCTTCGATAATCCCCCGAAGGAGTACTGGGCGAAGCGATTCCAGTTCACCCCCGGCGACGACTGGATGAACCATGTCCAGCTGTCGGCGCTGCGCTATGGCAACGGCTGCACCGCATCGTTTGTCTCGGGGAACGGACTGGTGATGAGCAATCACCACTGTGCCCGGGCCTGCATCGAAGGCAGCGCCAAGACGGGGGAGGACTTCCTGTCCAATGGCTTCTACGCCGCGAAGCGGGAGGATGAGCGCGCCTGCCCAGGCCTCTTCCTCGACCAGCTTCAGGAGATCACCGACGTGACCGACCGGGTGGCGGCGGCGGCCACGCCGAAGATGGATCCCAAGACAGCGGCCGCGGAACGAGGCAAGGTGACCCATGCGCTCGAGGAGGAATGCGGGAAGACGGCGGAAGACGCCGCCTGTCAGGTAGTGAGCATGTACCGGGGCGGGCAGTACAAGCTCTACCGGTTCAAGCGCTACAAGGACATCCGCCTGGTGTTCGCTCCGGAGGAGCAGATCGCCTTCTTCGGCGGGGACCCGGACAACTTCACCTATCCGCGCTTCAATCTCGACATGAGCTTTGTGCGGGCGTATGATAATGGCCAGCCCGCCAACACGGCGCAGCATCACTTCTCCTGGAGCAAGGCCGGCTCAAAGGAAGGTGACCTGGTCTTCGTGGTCGGCAACCCCGGTTCGACCGGCCGCCTCAACACGATGGCCCAGCTGGAATACCTGCGGGACGTCCAGTATCCGGCGCAGCTCGACCAGCTGCATCGTCAGATCGCGACCTACCATGCGCTGGCCGACGCCGATTCGGCTCGCGGAATGACGCTCCGCAACACGATTTTCGGCCTGGAGAACACTCAGAAGGCAATCACCGGCTACCAGTCGGGCCTGGTCGATCCCAAGCTCATGGATCAGAAGCGGAAATGGGAGAACGAATTCCTCGCCAAGGTGAAGGCCGATCCGAAGCTGCGGAGCCAGTACGCCAACGCCTGGAGCGACATTGCGCAGATCCGGGCGCGGTTCCGGCAGATCGACGTGCGCCGTCGTTACTACGCGGCCAACGCCTACGGATCGAAGCTGCTCAACCTCGCCATGGGGACAATCCGGTACCCGGTGGAAACCGCGAAGCCTGATTCCGCACGGTTGCCCGCTTACCAGGATGCCAACAAGGCGGTCCTGGAGAAGGCTCTGTTCAGCACGACGCCGATCGACCCCGAAGCCGAAACCGCGTTGTTCACCGCCTATCTCACCGCGATGCAGAAGGAGCTGCCAGCGACCGATCCGGTTCTCAAGCAGGCGCTTGCTGGCCGCAGTCCGGAGGCGGCCGCCAAGGAGATGGTGAGTGCAAGCGGGATCGTGACGGGAGACCAGCGCAAGGCATTGGGGGACGGTGGGGCGTCGGCGGCCGCGGCGTCATCCGACCCATTCATCGCGCTGGCGCGGGTGATCGATCCGCTGGAGCGCGCCATGACCAAGGAAGTCAACGCCCTCAACGACCGGGAAGCCGCGGACAACGAGCGCATCGCTCGGGCGTTCCTCGCCGTTTACGGTGGAAGCATGTCGCCGGATGCCACCTTCAGCCTGCGGATCTCCGACGGCGAGGTGAAGCGCTACCCGATGAATGGCACGGTTGCGCCGCCCTTTACCACCTTCTACGGACTGTATGACCGGGAGGCGTCCTTCGGCGGCGTGCCGCCATTCGACCTCCCGCCGCGGTGGAAGGCGGCGAAGGATTCGATCGATCTCTCGTTGCAGTTCAACGGGGTGTCCACCGCGGACATCATCGGCGGCAACTCGGGCAGTCCCGTCATCAACCGGGATGCTGAAGTGGTGGGACTGATCTTCGACGGCAACATGGAGATGTTGCCCAACCGGTTCCTGTTCACCGAACGGGTGGCCCGTTCGGTGTGGGTGGACTCCCGCGCGATCGTCGAGTCGCTGCGGAAGGTGTACGGGGCGAAGGGCCTTGCCGACGAATTGCAGCAGTGAGCAGTGAAATGGGATTCCTTGCTGCGTCAGGCAGCACGGATCGCCCCCGGAGGGATGCGGTCTGGAACGAGTGAAAGGAGCTTTGCGATGGTCAGCACCAGATACCTTGGGCGAGCGCTACTGCTGCTCAGTAGCCTCGGTCTTGCGACCTGCGCCACCAATCCGGCGACCGGCAAGAAAGAGATCTCCCTGGTTTCCGAAGAGCAGGAGATCCAGATCGGGAAGGAGAATGCCGCGGCCGTCAAGGTACAGATGGGCGTCTATGACGATCCCAAGGTTCAGGAGTATGTGAACACGATCGGGAAGCGGCTGGCCTCGGAGGGCGAGCGCCCTCAGCTTCCCTGGGAGTTCACCGTCATGGACGATCCGGTGGTGAACGCCTTCGCGCTTCCGGGCGGCTACATCTTCATCACCCGTGGCATCCTGACCCACATGAACTCCGAGGCGGAGATGGCCACGGTCATTGGTCATGAGATCGGCCACGTCACCGCCAAACACTCGGTGCAGCAGATGACCCGCGAGCAGATGGGGCAGGTGGCGCTCGTGGCCGGCGCCATCGCCTCCACCCAGGTGGCCCAGCACCTCGACGAGCTGAGATCGGGGATGGGTCTTTTGTTCCTCAAGTATGGGCGGGATGCCGAAAGTCAGGCGGACGAGCTGGGGTTCAAGTACGCCCTGAATGACGGCTACGACGTGAGGAAAATGGTCGACATGTTTGAAATCCTGCAGCGGGTGAGCGGGGGGAGCACGATTCCGGAGTGGCAGTCCACTCACCCGGATCCCGGCAACCGGATCGAGGCGACCGAAGCCAGACTCAAGACGGTGACGAAGCCGCTGGACAACGCGCGGGTCAATCAGGATGAGTTCCTCGCGATGATCGACGGCATGGTGTTTGGCGACGATCCCCGGAAGGGCTATTTCACCGGGACGACGTTCATCCACCCCGCACTCGCCTTTGCGCTGGATTTCCCGCCCGACTGGCCAACCAAGAACACCGATCAGGCGGTCGCCGCGATCAGCCCGGAAAAGAACGCCATCCTGGAGCTGACGGCGGCCGGAAACGACAGCCCCGCGGATGCGCTGAAAAAGTTCATGGCCAACGAGAAAGTGGAGGCTGGTACGCCGCGCAACATCACGATTAACGGCAGTCCGGCAACCCAGGCGCAGTTTTCCGCCCAGACCGATCAGGGTCAGCTGCGGGGTCTGGCGACCTTCATCTCATACTCCGGAGTGACGTACCGCTTCCTTGGATACGCGAACGCGAATAACTACGCCGAGCATGAGGAAGCGTTCCTGAAGAGCATGAACAGTTTCCGTGGGGTCAGCGACCCCAAGGTTCTCCATGTCGAGCCGGCCCGGGTGAGTGTGGAGAAGGTGCCCCAAGCGATGACCCTGGCGGAGTATTACCAACAGCATCCCTCCAGCATCCCGCTCGAGCAGGTGGCAATCATCAACGGAATTCAGACCGATACCAAGCTCGAGGCGGGGCAGAAGATCAAGCGAGTGGTGGGGGGTGTGCAGCCGGGGAATTAGGGGTGGTGAAGGTGAGACGTGAGACGTGAGAGGTGAGACGTAGAACATTCTCACGTCTTACGTCTTACGTCTCAGGTCTCACGTCTTACGACACTCTCCGGGTCTTCCGCTTCATGAAATCCATCAGGATGAACTGACCGAGCGTCATGGTCGTAGTGAAGTACGCCTTGCCGCGGCAGATCTGGGACATCTTCTTGACGAAGTCGACCAGGTTGCGGTCCCGGGCCAGCATGAAGGTGTTGATCATGATGCCAGCCCGCCGGCAGTTGGCCACCTCGCGATAGGTCGCCTGCAGGATCATCGGATCGAGCCCCATCGAATTCATGTAGACTCTCCCGTCCGGCATCGTGAGTGCCGACGGCTTGCCGTCGGTGATCATGATGATCTGCTTCATGTCTTTCTTCTGGCCGGTGAGGATCCGCCGGGCCAGGCGCAGCCCTTCAGCGGTGTTGGTGTGATAGGGGCCTACCTGCGTTGTGGCGAGTGCCGCCAGCGGAATCTCCTCCGCGGTGTCGTGAAACAGGATGCAGCGGATGGAATCCCCGGGGTACTGGGTCCGGATCAGGTGGGTCAGCGCCAGCGCCACCTTCTTGGCGGGGGTGAAGCGGTCCTCCCCATACAGGATCATCGAGTGTGAGCAGTCCAGCATGAGCACCGTCGCGGCCGACGAGCGATACTCGGCCTGGTGCACCATGAGATCGTCATATTCCAGCGGGATGGGAACCTTGAGTCCTTCCCGGCCGATGGCCCGCGCCAGAGTCGCGGGTACGTCCAGGTTCATCGTGTCGCCGAATTCGTATTGCTTGCTCACCGACTCCGCTTCGATCCCCGTGGCCAGGTGCGGAGTTTCGTGGGCCCCGAAGCTCGACTTTCCGATGCTGCCAAGGAGTCCCTTCAGGGTCTTGTAGCCGAGGAAGTCGATGCCTTTTTCGGTGAGATTGAACTGGATCTGACGCGCCGCCGACGCCGCCTGCCCTCCGGGCCCATAGAGTGAGCTATAGCCGGCCGGCATCTGAGGGGCCTGCTCGAGGTTGAGGTATCCCTCCTCCATGAGGCGCCGGACGATCTCGTCCAGCAATTGAGCCAGGTCCTGTTCGATCTGCCGTTGGCCGGCCGGATTCTTCGACGGCTCTCCCCGCAGGTACTGGAGCATCTCGGGCGTGAGCTGCCCCGAGTCGATCAGTGCCTGCAGAATGGCCTGCCGGAGCGACTCGAGCGACCGGTCTTCCCCTTCGTCTCCCCAGAACTCCCCGCCCGAAAAGCCCGACTGTAGCAGGAAATCTCCCAGCTCATCCAGCAACGACTGGAGATTCACCGCCTCGGCGAGGCCGGGAACGAACTTGGAGTAGGTGGTGAAGCGCATTGGGTCGGGAGACGGGAGACGGGAGACGGTAACAACTACCTGAATGGATACCCTCGTTCTTGCCATCCGTTCAAGTCATCACCATGTGCTCGGACTTCCCGTCTCCCGTCTCCCGTCTCCCGTCCTCAACCCGGCCTTGCTACAGTTACACCGTGCCCACCCCCAACCCCTTCACCGCACTCCGTCACCGGAACTTTCGTCTCTTCTTCGCTGGCCAGTTCATCTCTCTCTGCGGGACATGGATGCAGACCGTGGCCCAGGGATGGCTGGTGCTGCAGCTGACCAATTCCCCGTTCAAAGTCGGCCTGGTGAGCACCCTCGGTTCGTTGCCGATCCTGGCCTTCACGCTCTACGGTGGAGTTCTGGCGGACCGGGTCAACAAGCACCGGGGAATCATCCTGTTTCAAAGCCTCATGATGTGCGAGGCGCTCACGCTCGGGGTTCTGACTGCGACCGGACGGGTGACCGTCGCATGGGTAATGGCGCTCGCCGTCTTTCTGGGCACGCTTTCCGCCTTCGAAGTGCCCTTCCGCCAGTCGTTCGTGATCGAGATGGTGGGGAGAGAGGATCTGCTCAACGCGATCGCGCTCAACTCATCGGTCTTCAACCTCTCCCGGATCATCGGGCCGGTGATCGCCGCGGCGCTGATTGCCGCAGTGGGTCTTGCCGCCTGCTTCTTTGCCAATGCCACGAGCTTTCTCGCGGTCATCATCGCCTTTCTCTCGATGCGCGGGGTGGTCAGGGGAGAGGCACGGAAGGTTGAGGGGACCTTTCAGGAGGGAGTACGCTACGCCATGGGGGAGAAAGTCCCCCGTTCCTTGCTGCTCCTTACCGCAGCTTTCAGCGTCTTCGGTTTTTCCTTTCTGCCGATGCTGCCGGTCTACGCCCAGAATGTCCTCGGCGTCGGCGCCACGGGTTACGGGGGACTGATGTCCGCGGTGGGCCTCGGGGCCAGCGTCGGAGCGCTCGCGATGGCAGCACTGGGCTCCCGGGCCAAGGGCTCGACTCTGATTCGATTCGGCGGCCTCATGTTCAGCACTGCGCTCGCATTGGTCGCGCTGGTATCCCAGTATTGGATCGCCGCCTTCCTGCTCGGCCTGGCGGGATGCAGCATGATTCTCAACAACGTGATGACCAACTCGCTGCTCCAGACCCAGGCGCCCGACGATCTCCGCGGCCGAGTCATGGGCTTCTACTCCCTGATGGTCCTGGGGATGGCGCCTTTCGGCTCGCTTCAGGCGGGCTGGATATCCGAGCACCTCGGCGTGCGTACTTCGCTCGCGTTGGGCGGGACAGTGTGCGCGATCGCGACGGTGGGGCTGGGGCTTAGAGAAAAGCGTGAGAGGTGAGAGGTAAGACGTGAGAGGGAACTACACTGAGGGTTCCTTTCCTCTCACGTCTCACATCTCACCTCTCACGTTGTCCACATCAACCCTTCACCGTACCTTCTCACGCCATGGTCATCACGATCTCTCGGCAGTACGGGGCAGGTGGTTCCGAGGTGGCGCGATCGGTCGCCGCACGGCTCGGCTGGTCCGTGGTGGACAACGAGATCATCGACCGGGTGGCGGAACGCGCCAAGCTCTCACCGGTGGACGTGGCGCGTCAGGAGGAGCGGGCCCCGAGCTTCATCGAACGGCTGGCTCGCACGCTTGCGGTCTCATCGCAGGAGCTGGCGGTCCCCGAGCTGGGGGCCGCCGCGCTGCCGAGAGACGAGCCCAGCCTGGTTCGAATCACTGAGGCCGTGGTGAAGGAAGTGGCGGTGGAGGGTCGGGCTGTCCTGGTGGGCCGTGCGGCACCGGCAGTCATCGGCCAGCTGACCGACGCGCTGCACGTGAAGCTGGTGGCGTCGCGCGCATTCCGCGCGAAGTACGCCGCCCAGGCCGAGAAGCTCGATCCTCGCGCGGCCGAGAAATACATGGATGAGATTGACGCTCGCCGGTCGCGATATCACAAGGAGTACTACGGACGGGACTGGGACGATCCGGCTCACTATCACGCGATTCTCAACACTGGGCTGCTGGGATTCGACGGCGCTGCGGAGGTCGTGGTGGGATTGGCGAGGTCGAGGGGTTGGTAGAAATTTCAGATTGAAGATTGAAGATTGAACAGCGGCCCGGGACCGCATTAGCCGAAAATCTTCAATCTGAAATCTTAAATCTTCAATCCGATTCTCACCCCAGCCCCAAGCCCTTCTGATACCCACCCCCCGGCTCCCGTCTCTCCGGCTTCGCCCGGGTATATCCCACCTCTTCATTGCGGCTGATCCGCTTCTCCGCGGCGAGTCCTTCCAAGATCAGTTCGCACGCGGCCACCAGTCGGGCTGAGTCGCGGCCCTCGGCCAGTCCGGTGTCGGTCGCGGCGTCGCACAGATCCGGCACCATTCGGAGTCCTTTGAGATACACTTCGCTCCGCTCGTCGCCGCTCACCTTGAGCGCGCCGCCCTGGTCGAACCAGGCGACCACCCGATCGAGACTGCGCCCGCCCAACCGCTCCTCCAGAGTGTGACCGGCAGCGCGACGGATGAGTTCCTTCGCGATCGACTCGCCGCCCTGCAGCTCTCCCTCGTATTCCAGCTCCAGCTTGCCGGTAATGGAAGGCACCGCGGCGTACACATCGCTCACCCTTGGGGTCACCTTCGGCTCGCTGTGGGTGAGTGAGCGACGCTCCGCATTGGAGATCACGTGTTCCAGGAGGCTGATCGGCAGCCGCTGGCTCACTCCCGAACGCTTGTCCACTCGCTTGTCCTCGCGGCCTTCGAACGCGACCCGCTCGACCAGCTCGAGGACGAAATCGGGGAGATCGAGCGGCAGGCCCCCGCGCTCGGACCATGCTTCCTGCGCGGTGATTGCCATCCCCAGCTCCACCGAGCGGGGATAGTGGGTCATGATCTCGGATCCAATCCTGTCCTTGAGCGGTGTGATGATCTTGCCGCGCGCGGTATAGTCCTCGGGGTTCGCCGTAAAGGCGAGCATTACGTCCAGCGGCAGACGGATCGGATAGCCTTTGATCTGGACGTCGCCTTCCTGCATGATGTTGAACAGGCCCACCTGGATCTTGCCGCTCAGGTCCGGCAGCTCGTTGATGGCGAAGATGCCGCGGTTCGCGCGAGGCAGCAGACCGAAGTGCATGCTGAGCTCGTCGGCCAGGAGGTGCCCGCCGCGGGCGGCCTTGATCGGATCCACGTCGCCGATGATGTCCGCGATGGTCACGTCCGGGGTGGCCAGCTTCTCCACGTAGCGGTTGTCGCGACGCAACCAGCCGATCGCCGTCGCGTCGCCGCACTCGGCGATTCGCTCCCGGGCAAATTTGGAGATCGGCGCGAAGGGATCGTCGTTCACCTCGCTCCCCTCGATGATGGGAATCACCTCGTCCAGAAAGCTGGTGAGTTGTCGCAGAATCCTGCTCTTGGCCTGGCCGCGCAGGCCGAGGAGAATGAGGTGGTGTCGGGCGAGCAGGGCGTTGATCAGCTGGGGCTCGATGGTGTCTTCGTAGCCCACGATGCCGGGGAAGAGGTCCTCACCGGATTGCATCATGCGCAGGACGTTGGCGCGGATTTCGTCGCGCACCGACCGGCCGCGCAGCGGGGACTCGGCCCACCGGCTGCGCTTCAGCTCGCCGAGGGTGTGGGGAAGGTTAGGCATGAGTATAAGATTAGTAGGGGCCGGCGACCCCGGGAAAATGTAACGCATGACCCGGCCGGCCCCGGTGCTTGACAATGGAGCACTCGGAAATAAACTTGCGCGCGGTTTGTCGCCCCATGACGGGGCTCGAGCCAGCTGTGCATCACTCGTAACCTTAGAGGAGTCCCAATGAAGAAGGTTCTCACGCTGGCCGCCCTGCTCGCTCTGACGGCGTGCGGTCCGAAGAAGGCCCAGACTCCGCCGGCCGACTCGACCATGGGTGCGCCGGCACCGGCCGACTCAGGCGCCATGAAGTCGGACAGCATGCCCCGCGACACCGCGCACTCGATGTAATCGCCGGGTCGCAATTGCTGAATCGCCACTCGGGGGCCGCCACAAGGCGGCCCTTGTGTTTCATGGAATGGTGATCTGGATCACGCGAGCAGCAGGTCTACGTCGAAGGGCAGGGCGACGACGATCGCCGGCCGGCCCGACGCGGTCACGAATGACCCTGGTTCCACCTCGCGACGAAGCAGCGCCAGCGCCACCGATCGGTCGGGAAGGAAGAGAGTGGACCGCACCGTGCCGACTTCCTTGCCGTCATCGGTGGTAACCGAAGTGCCGGGAGGCAGGTCTCCCTCCTGCCAGATAAGCCCGCGCAGCCCACGATTGGTGTGGCCGCGAAAGTGCAACCGGGCCACTGTTTCCTGCCCGGTATAGCAACCCTTGGTATACGAGACCCCATCGAGTTCGTCGTAGCGGACTTCCTGGGGCAGCGTCTTCTCTCCAATCTCGGCACCCAGTGCGGGCCATCCCGCGAGGATCCGGGCGGCCGCCGTCTCCCGCTCGTCTCCCACGGTTGCCCCGGCCCGGGTCAGCGCCGCGATCGCCTTCTCGATTTCCTCATTGGCTCCCGTCACCAGCGCTTGAAACGGTGCCTTGGGGTGGGGCCTCGCAATCAGGAGCTCGGAGTCGGGCGCCCCCTCGGCGAGTCTGCCTTCGGCTTCCGGTACCGGTCCGATTCGGGAGAAGCGCAGGGTACCCAGCACATTCTCGCCGAACAGCCAGAGCACGCTCATTTGCCCCGTGAGATCTTCCATCCGGGCCAGTCGAGGCGGTAGCTGGCGCTGGAAGAGATCGAGGGCGGCCTCGCGGCCATCGCGCTCCGCCAGCAGCAGGAATCCCTCCGGCCGCCGTAGCACCCAGAAATCCACCACGATCATCCCCTTCGGAGTGAGCAGCGCGCCATACACGAGACTGTGATCACCCGGTTTGACGAGATCGTTGGTGAGCAACCCCTGGAGACACTGGAGCGCCCCCATGCCGGTAACATTGAACGCCGCAGGCTCGGTCCGAACCACCACCGCTCCCTGGCGGAGGCGATCGAGTCGCGCGCGATCGAGTGAAACCCGGGGAGCACTCATGCGGACCAGGGGAGTTCGTCGGCGGTGTGACCCTGGAGATCCTGCCATACCAGGTCGGCACCCCGGAGATCAGTCGCCGAATGGGAAGTCGCGACCATCGCGCAGCGAATCCCTGCGCGGCGGGCGGCGCCCAGGCCGGGAAGGGAGTCCTCGATGATCACGCATTTTTCGCACGGCAATGCCAGCGTTTCGCGCGCCCGCTCGTAGCCCTGGGGATCGGGCTTGCAGGCATTCACGTCTTCCGAGGCTATCACCACCCCGAACGACTCTCGTAATCCGGCGAGCGACAGCACCAGCTCTATCTCCCGGCGTAACGCGCCGGAGACGACGGCGAGACGGTAGCCTTTGCGGGACGCATCCCGAATGAAGTCGGTTGAGCCTGGCACGAGCGTCATGGATTGGCGAATGGCCCTCTCGTACAGGGTTGCCTTGCGCTCGATCGCGTGATCGAGCACACCGTCATCGGCCCGAAGCCGGCTCCGCTCGAAGGCGAACCGGAAACACTCCCTGTCGTCGAAGCCGAGGTACTCGCGATAGTAGTCGTCACGGCTGAGCGGGAGACCGTACTCAGCGAGGGTCGCGATCAGCGCGTCGCAATGCTGGGGTTCGTCATCGACGATGACCCCGTTGAAATCGAAGAGGATGGCGCGGTCCATCCTGAAAAGTAGCAGGGACTGAGGAGAAAGGACTGAGGACCGAGGGGTCAGGCATAGACTCCGCCGATCTGGTACGACCAATCCAGCAGCTCCACCGGGTGGGCTACCCGAATCGGGAGACGAGCCGCGCGCAGCCCGGCTCCGATTTGCATGTGACAGCCTGGATTCCCGGTCGCCACGAAATCGAGCCGAGGCGTGGCTTCGGCAAATGACGAGATCTTGGTCTCCAGAACCGCTCGCGACATGGCGGGCTCCAGGGCGGAGAAGATGCCCGCGCTGCCACAACAGCGGTCCGAGCCGGGCAGCACCCGGAGCCGGAGTCCCGGAACGGCGTTGAGGACGGCCAGCGGCGCAGCCTGAACTCGCTGGGCGTGTTGCAGGTGACAAGGGGCGTCGTACGCGACCTCGAGTGAAAGCTCTCCGCCGGGGACAGGACCTGCATCGGCAAGGAGCTCCGAAACGTCACGCACCCGGTGGCCGAAGGCATCTCCCTCCGCCGCGCCCAGCAGATGCCCGTAGTCTTTAAGCAGAGCACCGCACCCCGCGCTGTTTACTACCACCGGTTCGGTGCCGGGTCCGAAGGCCGCAAGATTGGCCCGGGCCAGACGAACCGCACCAGGGTGGTCGCCGGCATGGGCGTGCAGGGCGCCGCAACAGATCTGTCCTTCTGTCTCGACTACCTGATAACCATTTGCCTCGAGGGTGCGGCGAGTCGCCGCGTGAACGTGGGAGAACAATCCGTTCATGATGCAGCCGGTGAAGATGCGGACCGTGCCTCGTGAACCGCCCGGCACTCGGCGCATCGCGAGGCTTTCCCGATGGACCGGTTGGGTCGCTGCGATCATCCCCAGGCCGAAACCGATCCGTCCGCTCCCACTCAGCGAATCGGCCAGACCGAGGTTCCGCAGCGTCTTCAGCAGGAAGAAGAATGGCTTTCCCCAGAGCGAATTCCCGAATGTCCCGAGCAGGAGGCGCGCGAGCGGGGAAATGCCGTTCTGTTGCGCGAGGAGCTCCCGGGTCGCTTCGAGGCCACGTCCGTATCCCACGCCAGAAGGACAGACCGGCTCGCAGCCCCGGCAGCCGAGGCAGGTATCGAGGTGTTGACGGGCAGCAGGATCATTCGCTGGAATCTCGTTTCGTTCCAGTGAGCGCATGAGCACGATCCGGCCGCGAGGACTGTCCGCCTCGTCTCCGGTGACCGCGTAGGTTGGGCATGCCGGCAGGCAGAATCCACAGTGGACGCAGGGATCGAGCGATGTCAGATCCAGGGTCACGAATCGCTGCCCTCGAGTGCCACCGAGAGGCATCCACGCGGATCAAACGTTTCGCGTAGGCGTCCTACGAGTTGTCCCACGCCTTCCCGATACGCTCCGAAATGACCGACTGATTGGCGTACTGCCCATGGCGCCCGCTCCAGCGTTACCGGGATTTCGCGGGTCGCGGCAATGCGCCGCAGGGTGACAAGGCGATCGGCGGGCACGTCGCCGGTCCAGCGGATGCTGCCGCTTCCCAAGCCCGCCGAAACAAGGCCTTCATCGAAGTGCTCCCGGACCAGATCGAGCGCGTCGTCCATGCCATCGAACAGGACGCCCAACCTGACAGTGAGCGGACCGGCGAGGGCTCCTCGCGATGCCAGTCCCCAGAAGGCACTCTCTCTCTGAGAGGCTACGGGATCCCAGGTGAGCGCGGTCGCCTTGGCGAGCCGTTCACGCTCTGCCTCTACCGCTGCCGTGGCTCCGACGAGGCGCGCGGCGAGCACCCACTCCGCGTCAGCCGCTAGGGCGGGCGAAAAGAGCTCCAGGGCCACGGCTGCCGACTGGGCTTCCCGCGCATCGCGCCCGGCCCGGACCATCGCGTCCCTCGTCCCCCGCGTGAGCAGCGTGCTATCAACCTCGGGCAGGGCGCGCAGTCGAAGGTGCAGCTCGGCGATGGCGCCGAATCCACCGAAGCCGCCGACGTGAAGCTTGGTCAGGTCGTAACCGGCGACGTTCTTCACGACCCGTCCTCCGGCGCTGACCAGGCGTCCGTCTCCGGTCGCCGCGGTACAGCCCAGCACATGATCTCGCACCGGACCGAATCCGAGCCGCAGCGGTCCGGCAGTTCCGGTCGCCACGATGGATCCGATGGTGCGCTCGGGTCTCCCCGGAGGATCCATGGCGAGCCACATGCCCTTCGCGAACAGCTCGCTCTGCAGCGCTTCGATCGGCATCCCGGGCTGCACCGTCGCGACCAGGTCGGCCGGATTCAAGGCGATCAGGCGATTGAGGCTTCTCGTGCTGAGGCTCAGATCGGCCGGCGCATCCGCGGAGAGCCAGGTGCCGGCACCCTCGAGACGGAGCTTCCACCCCTCCTCGCTCGCGAGAGCACAGACCATCGCGAGGGCGTCGTCGCTCTCGGGCACCGCACGGGGAAGCCCCTTGGCGTCACGCTCGACACCGCCCGGTCCGAGCAACGCCTGAAGCCGAGTATATAGCGCCTCGCTCATGCGACTCCTGCCTGCCGCCACTCCCGGCAGGTGTGCAGTGGGAAGACCTTGCCGGGATTTGCCCGGTTATCGGGATCGAAGACCCGCCGTACCGCGCACATCGCTTCGAGAGACGCCGCGCTGAAGGCCCACGGCATGTAATCCATCTTGTCCGATCCTACTCCGTGCTCGCCGGTGATACTGCCGCCGGCGTCGAGACAGATCCGCATGATTTCCCGGCTGGCTTCCTCGACCTTCGCCGTGAGTCCCGGCTGTCTCCGGTCGAAGCTGATGCAGGGATGCAAATTACCGTCGCCCGCGTGGAAGACGTTACTGATCTGAATGCCCAGCCGATCCCGAATGCCCGCGATTCGGTCCAGGACATCGGGCAAGGCGGAGCGAGGCACCACCGCATCCTGAACCGCGAGGTCCGGCGCCAGCCGTCCCAACGCTCCGAACGCCTTCTTCCTGCCTTGCCACAGCCGAGCCCGGTCGGCGGCGCTCGATGCGCTCCGCACGTCTCGCGCTCCGTTTTCCCGCAGCAGGCGCTCGATGATCGCCGACTCCGCCTCGACGGTGCGCTCGGAGCCGTCCAGCTCCACGAGCAGCACCGCCGCCGCATCGGTCCGGGCCCCGGTGGCGTAGATGGATGCTTCCACCGCCGCGATGCAGGACTGGTCCATCATCTCCAGTGCCGCGGGAACGATTCCCGAGGAGACGATGGCGGTCACCGCCTCGCTCGCATCGCGCAGCGCCAGAAACTCGGCGAACACCGTGCGCACCGCTGGCGGGATCGGTTCGAGCCGAACGGTGATGGCGAGGGCCACGCCGAACATCCCTTCGCTCCCGACAAACAGGCCGACCAGGTCTGGTCCCCAGGGCTCTCCATGCGGGGAACCCAGATGAACCGTGTCACCGCTGGGCAGCACGACCTCCACTTCGGTGACGTGGTTCGTGGTGACGCCGTACTTGAGGCAGTGGGGCCCGCCGGCATTCTCCGCCACGTTGCCTCCGATGGTGCACGCGCTCTGACTCGAAGGATCGGGCACGTAGTGCAGCCCGAATTTCTGGGCCGCCTCGGAGAGACGAAGGTTCACGACGCCGGGCTCGACCACCGCACGGCGGCGTTCCGGTTGAATCGCCAGAATCCGGTTCAAGCGAGTGAGAGTGATGAGTACGGTATCCGGATCGGCCAGAGCTCCGCCGGAGAGTCCAGTGCCGGCGCCCCGGGCCACAAAGGGAACGCCGCGGTCCCTGAGCTCCCGCAGCACCTCGATCACCTCGGCCCGGGATCCCGGCAGTACCACGAGGCCAGGGGTGGATTCGTGAGTGGGGAGTCCATCGGCCCGGTACGTGGCGAGCTCGGCGGCCCGGGTTCGGACCCAGCGAGATCCGACGATACGACTCATGCGCTCGCCAAGGTCCGGCTTCATCCCTCGGCGACGATCTCGTGATGAGGGCCGCCCACCCCGTTGCTGGGCGCCCGGAGATGGACCTCGACCCGGGTACTCGCCTGGCGCAGCAACGGAGGGAGCACTTCGATGAGCACCTTGACCCGCGCGGTGGTGGAACGGGTCGCGAGCAGTCGCAACCGAATCTCGAGCGGAGCTTCCAGCAGTGCCGCGACCTGAAATGAGAGCGGTACGGGCTCGCTGGACCACTCGGCTGACTCACCGCCTCCGTCCATCAGCACTCGGAGCAACTCCCGGTAGCGCCCCGCGAGTTCGATGAGCGTGCTCTGGTCCTGGGGCGTGGGAGCGCTCTCGGGTCGATCCTCATAGTCTTCGGTTTGACCCATCAGGTACGGATGCTCGGCGGCTTCGATAGCAAGCAGCCTGAATCGCTTTTCTCCCATGACGACGATGTTGGACCTGCCGTCGGCCAGTGGCTGGGCCACCCGGATGTGGGCGATACAGCCCACTGCCCCCGGCTCCGCCTGCTCTCCGGGCAACAGGCCGAAGCGGTGGTCCCCCTCGAGACAGTCCGCCAGCATCTGCCGGTAGCGGGGCTCGAAGATGTGGAGCGGCATCGGGGCGCCGGGAAACAGTACGGTTGTGAGGGGGAAGAGCGGGAGCATGGTTGGAAAGTAGGTGGTGCCGGGGGGGAGGGTAGTAGGTGGTGGGTAGTGGGGGGGAAAACGAAACCCCCTGAGGTTACTCAGGGGGTCATTTCGTCAGTCCAATGTTGTTCCCCACTACCTACTACCCACGACCCGCTACGCCGCCACCCAGTGCCCTGCCAGCCCCTTCACATCCGGCGACTGGCGCAGCTTCTCGAAGGCGCGTTCCCGGATCTGGCGAATGCGTTCCCGGGTTACTCCCAGCAGCTCGCCGATCTTCTCCAGCGTGAGAGCCTCGGAGCCTTCCTCGAGCCCGTAGTAGAGGTAGAGGATCTTGCGCTCGCGTGGAGTCAGGTAGCGCTCGAAGATGCGATCGATGAACTCCCGGGTGAGCCGAGCGTCGGTCTTCTCCTCGATGTCGAATCCTTCGGGCCCGGCGAAGCGCTCACCGAGCGTTCCCGCATTCTTGTCGCCCCGCTCCAGGGGAGCATCAAGCGAAAGCTCCGCCGACGTCATGCGTCGAGCGGAGCGGATATTGTCGACCGAGTCATTCAGAGCCATGGCGATCTCTTCATCGGTCGGCTCGCGTCCCAGCTCCTGCGACAGGAAGGTCTCGGCGCGGGACATCTTGATCAGCGCCGAATTCTGGTTGAGCGGGATGCGTACGCTGCGAGTCTGTTCG
The DNA here is from genome assembly GCA_035472975.1 of Gemmatimonadales bacterium. Taxonomy (GTDB): domain Bacteria; phylum Gemmatimonadota; class Gemmatimonadetes; order Gemmatimonadales; family GWC2-71-9; genus DATBGE01. The sequence continues at coordinate 790 of DATIOP010000100.1, read as the reverse complement.
GCCAGTGCCTTGAGAACCGCTTGCCGCACCCACCAGACCGCGTAGGAGATGAACTTCACGCCGTGATCGGGATCGAATTTGCGAACTGCTTTGAGGAGCCCTTCGTTGCCGATCGCCACCAGCTCGGCGAGATCCAGACCGTGGCCCTGATACTTCTTCACGTAGGAGATTACGAATCTCAGGTTGGCCGTTACGAGGCGTTCCGCCGACTTCTCACATCCCTTCTGTACCAGCCGGGCCAGCCGTTTCTCCTCGGCGGGATCGGTGATCATCGGCAACTTTTGAATGTCCTGCAGATACTGGTCGAACGCGCCGGTGGCAACTGGACGAAAGAAAACCTTGCCCCGGCTCTCGTTGAGTGACGCCATAGACTCCCCGAGCGGAAGTGCTGCTGAGTTTTTTTCGAAGGGAGGCGGCCCGCGATGGCCGTCAAAAAAGGTGTGCGAATATAGGACGCCCTGGAGAGGCGGTCAAGCATTTTAAGATATCCACATCACAAATCGTTCAGCATCAGTCGATTCCAAGTTTTGTCCACCTTTCCACAGGTTTCCACAATTGCCGCGATTCAATACAACATGGTAACTGATTGTCGTACAGTAGGTTACAAGAGGGGGAAAGGTGGAGAGCTGTGGATGGCGTGTGGTGCGTTGTGTGAATCAGCTCCGCTGGACCAAAACCTCCATGATCATCGTGCTATCCACCGGCACAGTCCACTGTCCGTTTGCGACGTGCATTCGCCCCACGTCTTCCGGCAATGCGAGATGAATTGTTCCGGCGCGATTTTTCTTAT
>DATIOP010000099.1:0-8427 GCA_035472975.1 Gemmatimonadales bacterium | reverse complement strand
ATTTCTACACACAGTACTTCGAGCGGATGGGCGCATCACCCGGCACCATGGTAGTAGGAGGCGTGATCGCGCTTGGATTCGCGGTCGGCCTGGCGCGCTACAATCGCGCCATAGCTTCTCTACCAGAGGCGGTCGCTTCGTGACCGCGACTGGCTCCATCACCACCCCGGCAATCCTCGAGGAGATGGTCGTACGCCTCGGCGGGCTGCGAGCGGACACCCAGCGAAAATGGGGGACCCTGACCGCCGGCGAGATGGTCTGCCACATCGCCGACTGCAGTGCGAGCATCCTCGGCCGTTCGGACAGCAACCGCCCCGCAAAACACCGTCCCATTCTCAAGTGGCTGGCGCTCTATACTGCGATCCGCTGGCCACGGGGAAGGAGGACGCCTGCCTCGGTAGATCCCCGCCGGGGTGGCTCCCGCCCCGGGGAGTTCGAATCGGATCGAAGGCGGGCGATTGACGGGCTGCGCAGCCTGGCGGCCGCTCCCGACGGAGCCTTTCCGACGAATCACGCGGTGTTCGGCACCATGAACCCACAGGACTGGCGTCACTGGGCCTGCCGGCACACCGACCACCATCTGAAACAGTTCGGATTGTGAAGCCGTAGCACGCTTACCCTGACATGAGGAGAAAGTTGTGACTGAGGATTCGCAACTAAAGTTCCGCTCGTTCGCTCATGCGGCGCTTCGCATCGCGGCGGGACTCGGCTATTTCACCCACGGATCATCCAAGCTTTTCGGCTGGTTCGGTGGATTCGGACCCAATCACGGCACCGCCGACCTGTCGACCCGCTTCGGGGCGGCAGGCATCATCGAGACCGTGTGCGGATTGGGATTGATTCTGGGATTGTTTACCCGTCCGCTCGCGTTCATTGCCTCGGGAGAGATGGCGGTCGCCTATTTCTGGATCCACTGGGGCGGCAGCGAGAACATCTGGTGGTGGCAGAACGGCGGCGAGATGGTGATGCTCTTCTCGTTCATCTGGTTGCTCTTCGCGGCGTGGGGCCCCGGCCCTGCCAGCGTAGATCAGTGGCTCGCCAGGCGAACGCCCTGATCGCTCCCTGATTCAGCGACGGCGGAGGAACTGTGGATCTCGACACTCAGGTGAAGCTCGTGATCTACTGGAACACGGCCGAACGAGGCCAGCCTCCCGGTATCGACGAGGTGGCCAAACACGTAGGAGAATCGGCTGACCAGGTTCGGGAGTCTTACGCGAGACTGGCTCGGAGCCGTCTGCTGGTACTGCAACCGGACGGTGAAACCATCCGCATGGCGCCGCCGTTCTCCGGAGTACCAACTCAACATCGGGTGACGGCCGCAGGGGTGAGTTACTACGCGAACTGCGCCTGGGACGCCTTCGGTATTCCTGCCGCGCTCAATCGTCCGGCGGAGGTGGTCTCCCGTTGCGAGCAGTCGAAAGAATCACTCCGCCTCACGATCGGGCTCGATGGGCCCGAGCCTTCAGACTGGTTGTTCCATTGTGAGGTGCCGGCCGCGAGGTGGTGGCAGAATATCGTCTTCACCTGAAGCACCATGCTCTTCTTCCGGTCGGAAGAGTTCATCGACCAGTGGTGCTCGAGCCGAGCAACGCCGCGCCGGCCGTCGGTGCGAATGGACCAGTTGTGGCAAATGGCGGTGACCTGGTACGCCAGCCGCCTCCACGCAGAATCTCGGCGACCCGGGCCAAGCGAGATGCGAGGCATCTTCGAGAGCATCGGCCTGCACGGCGACTTCTGGGACCCTCAGGCTGACACGTTTGGGTAATTCCGCACCGCGGCTAGCGCGGCTCCCTGTCCCTGTTCTCCGAGGACCATGCCCACCGACCACCCACTCTCCCCCGCGAAGCCCTTGCTCCTTGGCGCTCTCACCGTCGCCGTTCTCGATGGTCTCGATGCGGTGATCTTCTTCGGCCTCCGCGGTGTCAAGCCGATCCTGATCTTCCAGAGCATCGCCTCAGGGCTGCTGGGAAAGGCGGCCTTTCAGGGTGGCATCGGCACCGCGGTCCTCGGCCTCATCTGTCACCTGTTCATCGCCTCCTCGATCGTCACTACCTTCTACCTCGTAAGCCGCCGCTTTCCGGCGTTGGCCCAGCGACCCTTTCTGTATGGGCCGCTCTACGGTCTGCTGGTCTATCTCATCATGACCCAGATCGTACTGCCGCTCTCGGCGGTGGCACCGCAGCACCGTTCCCTTCCCGTCATCATCAATGGTGTGCTGATCCACCTGGTGGGTGTGGGGTTGCCCAGCGCTCTGGCCGCGCGCGCCGCCACCGCCCCAGCGTCGTAGCCGGGTGATACTCCCCCCAACATGGAGCTGACGGAACGGGCCCGAGGTCCGTTGCCTCAGGAGCCGAGGCTATTAGCTTGCGCCACAGACTCATGAAGGATGTGGAGCATGAAACGTTGCGCGGTATTGGGTTCCGGCGAAGTCGGCCAGACCCTGAGCAAAGGCCTGAAGAAGCACGGCTACGAAGTCAGAATCGGCAGCCGGACACCGGCCAAACTCGGCGACTTCAGCAAAAGCACCGGCATACCTGCCGGAACCTTCGAAGAAATTTCCGCCTGGGCTGACACTCTCGTGCTCGCGGTATCGGGCCCGGGCGCCATGGCAGCCCTGGGACAGGCAGGTCGTCCCAATCTCAAGGGGAAGCTGGTGCTGGACGCCACCAACCCCATCAGCGACGATCCGCCCCAGGACGGCGTCCTGAAGTACTTCACGACCCCCACCTCATCGCTGATGGAGCAGCTCCAGGCGGCCTATCCCGAGGCCCGGTTCGTGAAGGTGTTCAACAGCGTGGGCGCCGACCTGATGGTCAATCCGGTTCTCAAGGGCGGGAAGCCGACGATGTTCTACTGCGGGAACGACTCCGCCGCCAAGGCTGAGGTCGCCAAGCTGCTCGACCAGTTCGGCTGGGAGAAGGAAGACATGGGCACCGCGGTTGGAGCGCGCGCCGTCGAGGCTCTGGCCCAGATCTGGTGCGTTCCCGGTTTCCTGCGGAACGATTGGACCCATGCTTTCGGCCTGATGAGGCCGTGACCCTGGGTTCGGTGAGTTCCTTCGAGCCGGACGCCTTTGCAGGAGAGTGGGCGCAGGCCTGGAACGCGAGGGATCTCGACCGCGTCCTCGCCCACTTCTCCGACGGGATCGTCTTCTCGAGTCCCAAGGCGGTGGATGCGGTTGGCCAGCCGACGGTGCGCGGCAAGCCTGCCCTACGGGCCTATTGGGAACGCGCCCTCACCCAGATCTCGGCGCTCGAGTTCATCATCGTCGCGGTCATGTGGGACGCATTCTCGCGGCGGCTGGCGATCATCTACGATCGCAAGGTGAACGGTCGGGCCGACCGGGCCATCGAGCTGCTCACCTTCGATGCAAGGGAACTGGTGACGGCTGGCGAAGTGTTCTACGGGGTTACTCCCACGACGCCCTGATTCCATCCGACCTGGCTTGCCCTTCATGTCCACTGGTTCGCAGATCGTCCACCTGCTTCTCCTCGCCATACCGGTTGCGTGCATCGCCTGGACGGTGACTCACGAAGAGGTATTCCGGGAACCGCGGGAATGGTGCCTGAACAAGAGCAGCGGTTGTCGTCATCTCTGGCAGCGCAAGTTTTTCTTCCTGTTCACCTGCGAGTATTGCCTCAGCCACTACATCGCGATCGCAGTGCTCTTCGTCACTCGCTTCACCATGCTGTATGCCGATTGGCGGGGTTATGTGATCGCCGGCTTTTCGCTGGTCTGGGTAGCGAATGTGTACATGAGCCTGTTCGGCCGGCTCCGCCTCGACATTCGCCATGAGCGCGTGAACATCGAAGCCAAGGAGGCCGAAGTAGAGAACCAGACCAAGTAGATTGCCGGCTCTCCTTACACCCGTTGTCCCCGAGGATTGCCATGGCCCGCCAGGTCGTCTCCGTGATCGGAGCGCTCTTCATCCTGTTCCCCTTCGCGGCCACTCAGCTCGGCCGCATGCGCACCACGTCGCTCGCCTACCAGCTTCTCAACCTGGTCGGTGGCAGTTTGCTCACCGCGGTCGCGGTGCTGGAGCGCCAATACGGTTTCGTCCTGCTCGAAGGAACCTGGGCACTCGTCAGTCTCATCGGCCTCGTGCGGCTGCGGGCCTCAACCTGACGCTTGCTGCCAACAGTACGGCGCCCCATGTTTGAAACTGGCGATCACGATGTACGACCGAAACGCCGGCGCGGGAGGCGCACATGTTCGGCCCCAAGGGACCCTTCTGTCAAAGTTGCGGGATGCCCCTAAGCAAAGATCCGGAAGGGGGCGGGACCGAGGCGAACGGTGCCAGAAGTGCCGAGTATTGCAGCCATTGCTACCGGGCGGGGCAATTCACCGAACCCGACATCACCGCCTCTCAGATGATCGCCAAGGTAGAGGGGAAGCTCAGGGAAATGCACTTTCCCGGCTTTCTGGCCCGGCATTTCGCGCGAAGCATACCTTCGCTTCGCCGATGGCAGTCTGGAGTGACCGCAGGTACCTGATAGTCCTTTAGTTGGTGCAGTCCGTGATTCGTAAACTCGCTTCGGGCCAGTACCGGCTCTATTCCCGGAGGAAGGACCCTCGAACCGGCCGACGGCGGAACCTCGGCACTTTCAAGACGCGAGCGTCGGCGGAGCGCCACGAGCGAGCGATACAGTACTTCAAGCGGCGCGGCTGAAGCATGGTGCGCGGTCTGCTGCTTGTGCTGGCAGTGTCGGCGCAGACCCTTGCGGCACAGGGCGCCGATTCACTTTCGCCCGACACTCTGCCGCAGATGGGATCCGCCCCGACCGGTCGCCTCGTTCACCTGTTCGACGGCGCCGAGGAAGCTCAGCTCCTGACCGTAATTCTCGATACCGCCGTCGTGCTGGGATCCGAGTGGATGAGGCCGAACGAAGCCTCCAGCATCTTCTGCGTTGGCTTCCTCGATTCGCTCGGGCTGCACGATCCGCATCCCGAGGTCCTGGCCGGAGTGACGGCGCCCCCGCAGGTAACTCTGCGACCCGCCACTCAATGCGCCGACCGGGAGCCGACCATCTCGATCGCCGGGCTGGGCTTCGGTGCGGACCAGCAGACCGCGAAGGCCACCTTTGGTCTCGCCTGCGGCGAACTGTGCGGCGGCACTCAGTGGTTCGTCGAGCTGCGCCGCCGTGGTTCCCGCTGGGCCATCAGCGTCATTCGATGGTTCGGCACCAACTGACCTCCACCGGATGATCATGGTCACCCGAATCGACGAACGGCTGCAGACCCTCACAATCGAACTTCCCCAACCCAGCAAGCCCGGCGCGAATTACGTCCCGTTCGTGCGCACCGGGAACCTCGTCTTTTTGACCGGCCAGCTGTCACAGTGGAACGGAGAGCGGCGCTTCATCGGCAAACTGGGCCGGGAATTCGGAATCGCCGAGGGGCAACAGGCGGCCCGGCTCTGCGCCCTCAACCTGATTGCCCAACTCCGGGAAGCCCTGGATGGGGACCTGGACCGCGTAGTCCGCTGCGTCCGGGTGGCCGGGTTCGTGAACTCTGAGCCCGGATTCCTCTCACATTCCCAGGTCATCAACGGCGCCTCCGACCTGTTCGTGGAAGTGTTCGGAGAAGCCGGGCGCCACTCCCGCATGGCGGTCGGGGTGAGTGCGCTGCCGTATGACGTTGCCGTCGAAGTCGAGGCGGTCTTCGAGGTGCGCTGAAGGCAGGTCGCTCACCCTTTCTCCACGCGGGCATATGCTCCCATCCGATCCCTTGTCCCCCGAGTCTCTCACGTTCTGGATTCGCGTTGGCACTGCAGTCCTCTGTGGTGGCGTGATCGGCATCGAGCGGCAGTCGCGCGGCAAAGTGGCCGGGGTGCGGACCAGCATCCTCATCACCTTGGGGACGACGATGTTCGTGACGCTTGCTGCCTCGCTGCAGACGGAGGGCTCTGACCCCACCCGGGTGCTCGGCCAGGTAGTCACCGGGATCGGATTCCTGGGAGCCGGCGTTATCCTGGCCCGGGAAGGCCGAATTCTGGGGGTAACGACCGCGTCGGTCATCTGGGTTCTCGCCGGTCTCGGCTCCCTCATCGGGGTTGGGCATCTCGGCGCTGCGGTCGCCCTGACCATCGTCACCCTGGCGATTCTGGTGGGAGTCGAGAAAGGCGAGACCGCCTGGGAACGACGCCAGGGACACCGGGTGTCGCGGGAGCTGGAAGGGATCGAGGTCGAGTAGTGTGATGCTGGACGCGGGCACACTGGATAGCGTCGGCAAGTTCGGAGTCCTAGCCGGATGGTTCGGCTTCGGCGCCGGTGTATGGCTTCGGCGACGAGGGCCAGTCGCCGCGGACCGCACCCGGGATCGGGGGTCCCTGGCCGGTATCCTGATCCAGGCTGCCGGGTTTGCCATGGTCTGGGGACCTCGTCGGCCTCACGGGACCCCGATCGTGCCTATGTCACTTGTGACAGGGGCGTTACTCACAGGGTTCGCCATCGGGTTAGCATTGGCATCGGCTTGGCTCGGTGCCGCGGCGATTCGCACCTTGGGAAAGCAATGGAGCCTTCAGGCTCGTATCACTCAAGACCACGACCTGATCACAACCGGGCCTTATCGCTTCGTGCGGCACCCGATTTACACGGCGATGCTCGGTCTGCTCCTCGCCACCGGTCTCGCCTTCTCCCCGCCGGTTGGTCTGGGGGCGGGTTTGCTGACTTTCCTCGCTGGGACGGCACTCCGAATCCGGGTTGAAGAACGGCTGCTGAGAGCGATCTTCGGAGAAACCTATGACGCGTATGCCCGTCAGGTCCCAGCCGTGGTTCCCCGGGTACTTATGTTCCCTCAGAAGAGGGATTGAGGCGCAAATGCGAGTTCGGTTGTATCTTGGAAACCGTGGGACGTCGGGTAGTGGTACCAAACCTTAGACAAACGGAGTCTTTGTTTGGGACGTGGGGTGGCTCGAGTAAGACCTGAGCCCAGGTGCCTCGGCACGTGGTTGTCGCTTGAAGCTGGATCTTCAGGACACGTGCTTCGCAGGATTGCCGCGCCGGCGTTTGGATCTAGACCTGCAGATCTAGCCGGGTTTCCCACTCTAAAGAGTGTGTTCATCCAGTCCCGGCCCGAGCGTCCCCTCGTGTCGTGGGCTCAAACGCGGTCCGTCAAGTCAAGCATCATGGTGGTGGCCGACCCGGCATCCGGGTCTACGGATTATCCTCTCGATTGTCAGGAGGGAGCAGCGTAATGTCAGACGACCAGCCAGTCGTATGCGTTGTGGACGACGACGCGGAAGTGCGCCGCGCCCTGGAGCGCCTGTTGCGGTCTACCGGTTATGCCGCCTGGGCCTTCCCATCGGCGCGGGCCTTCCTCGAATCGGGACGGGCCCAACACCCCGGTTGCCTGGTGCTCGATGTCCGGATGCCAGAGCTTTCTGGCCTCGACCTGCAGCAGGCGCTGGATGAGGCCGGCTGCCACATGCCGATCATCTTCATCACCGGTTATGGCGACGTGCCGACCGCGGTGCGGGCGATCCGGCGGGGCGCGGTGGATATGCTCATCAAGCCGGTCGACGAGCGCCAGCTCTTCGCGGCGGTGGGCCGTGCGCTGCAGATTGATCGCGCCGAACAGGCGATGCGCGCCGAACAGACCGAGCTCGGCCGGCGCTACGCTCGGCTGACGCCACGAGAACGGCAGGTCTTCGCGCTCGTGGTCGCCGGACTGCTCAACAAACAAGTGGCGGCGAAACTCGGCACCAGCGAACGCACAGTGAAGGTTCACCGCGCCAGAGTCATGCGAAAGCTGGGAGTCGAATCGTTCGCCGAGCTGGTGCGACTGGGTACGCAGCTCGGAATCGGTCCCGCTCCGGTGGCTCGATTTCCCGGCCCGACGTACAGCGATGCGGGAAGGCTTCCCAAAGGTCCAATGGCAGACATGCGCGTCGGGGAGTAATTCGTGAGTCCATGGATCGCGCCACCGGGCGCCCGCGGGCGAACCCCCTGATAGCAGTAGTAGACGACGACGAAGAAGTTCGGCGTGCGCTAGGCAGGTTGCTGCGATCCGCCGGCTTCGCCGTCCTTCCGTTCGAGACGGCCGAACAGTTCCTCGCCAACGATCCCGGACACACCGATTGCCTCGTGGCAGATGTGTGTCTTCCGGGAATGAGCGGCACCGACCTCGAGGACCATCTCGCCCGCTCGGCGCCCAGCCTTCCTGTAGTCCTGATTACCGCGCTGGATGATGCCAGCACCACTGAACGATTGAAGCGGTCCAGGGCTGTCACCGTGCTGCAAAAGCCGTTTGCCGATCATGCCTTGTTCGACGCTATTGAACGGGGATTGGCCTCGAGCCCTCGCACTTCCAACCAAAACGAACTACCCGGTAACTGAACTCGGTTTTTCCACACACCGGATGAGTGTGAGCGCTACAGCCTGGACAAAGGCACCCTGGCTGCAGACGCCGGGGCTACGTCCTTATCGC
>DATIOP010000098.1:0-8198 GCA_035472975.1 Gemmatimonadales bacterium | reverse complement strand
CGCGGCCGATTCCAGCTCCGCCACCGCCTGGTTCAACCTGGTCCAGGGCTTTGTCGCTTCCGGGCAATCGGACAGCGCGACAGCTTTTTTGCGGCAGGCGTCGAACAAGTTCCCGGACTACAGTGGGACACCGTGGATCGCCGCGGAACTTGCCGTTTCACAGGGGCGATACGACACGGCGCGAGTCATCTATACTGATCTCAGGACTTCACCCGAGATCAGTCCGGAAGAAAAGGGTGCGGCAACATCAAACTTGGCACAGGTGAAGCTTCTGGAAGGTCGCCTGCGGGAGGCCAAAGAACTGATTTCTGAAAACAGCCGAGGAGCGGGCCAGGCCGGCGCGTTGAACTATGCGCTCGCTTCGGAACTTGCGCTCGTGGCCTTCGCTGGATGGTTCGAGGGGGATCGCGCAGGCGCGATCCGGATTCTGGATACTGCGCTCCGCCGCTATCCCTATGCCCAGCTCGATTCGGTGGAGCGTCCCTACCTTGACGTGGCCTACCTCGAGGCAATGGTTGGCCGGCCCGACCGTGCCCGCGCCAGCGTCCGCGAATACGAGCAGTTGCCGCTCGAGATCCGGGGACGAAGTGATGCATACTATCAGGGCGTCGTGGGAGTGATCGCACTCGCCGAGAACAATCCGCAGGCGGCCGTGCGTCAGCTGCAGGCCGCGCTCATAGCCGCTCCCTGCGAGCGCTGCGTGCTGGCCGAGCTGGGACGAGCCTGGGAAGCGGCCGGCCAGCCCGACTCGGCCATCGCTTCCTACGAGAAATATCTGGTTTCACCGATGGAAGATCAGCTCGACATCGACGCCCAGTATCTGGCGTTCACCCACAAGCGGCTGGGCGAGCTGTATGCCCAGCGCGGCGACCGGGAGAAGGCAGCGCTGCATCTCCAGAAATTTATCGAGCTATGGAACAACGCCGACCCCGAACTGCAGCCCCAGGTGGCGGAGGCGAAGCGGAAGCTGGGGGAGATGGTGGGAGAGGGGCGAAATTGAAGATTGAAGATTGAAGATTTCAGATTGAAGATTGACCCAGAGTAGGCTTCAAAATCTTCAATCTGAAATCTGAAATCTTAAATCTCCCTCACTGTTTACACGGCGCCTCCGGATCCGGCTTCGGCTTGTCGACCACCACGCGGTGATCCAGATCGGCCACGTGGAGCGCGATGTCGTAGACCAGTGAGCCGACGTGGCTCATCTTGGTGTAGTCGATGCGCTGGGGCTCGTCGGAGAGCATGTGATAGTCGGAGTGCCCGCCGGTGGTGAAGAACACGATGGGAATGCCGAAGCGAGCGTACATCGCGTGGTCGCTGCGGCAGTAGATGTTGTCGGGATGGCCGTTCGCGTCGTAGCTGTAGTCGAAGCTGAAGCCGTGATTTCCGCTCTTATTTACAGTCTCCACCAGGTCTCCCAGCTCGGTAGAAAGCCGGCGTGAGCCGATGAGCTGGAGGTAGCCCGGTCCGCCCCCCTTGAGGTCGTTGATCCCACCGCGCCCAACCATGTCGATGTTGAGCTGGGCCACGATCGAGTCCCGCGGGATGGTGGAATGACGGGTGAACCAGTCCGAACCCCAGAGCCCCTCTTCCTCTCCGGTGTGCCACACGAAGATGATCGAACGCCTGGGTTTGGTCTTGCTTTGGGCAAAGGCCTGGGCAATGGAAAGCACGGTCATGCTGCCCGACCCATCGTCATCGGCGCCGTTATAGACCGAATCCACCCGTCCGGCGGGATGGGTCTTCCGCACGCTGTCGATGAGGGTCTTGATCCGTGTCGCCTGCTCGGCAGAGGGAATTCCCGGCTCGTTCTCCGCCCCCATGGGACGCATGACTTTGTTGAACGCCCAGATCGAATCGGCGTCCACCGGCTCGTCAGTCGTCCCGATGTGGTCATTGTGAGCCCCGATAGCCACAAACTCACCCGCAAGGGCCGGATCGCTGCCGCGCAGGATCGCAATCACATTTCTCGCCGGCGCCTCGGGCTGAGTCTCGGAAAAGGCAATCTTGCCATTGATGGACTTGCCCGCGGCGCCCAATTGCAGACTGGAGACCGAGGCGCCCAGCATCTTCTCCGCTGCCGCGCGCGTCACAAAAATGGCGAGGGGCCGAGCCCCTGCCGGATCGTCCGAGCCCTCCTTCATTTCCGCCCCTGACTGACGGAGAAAATCCGCTACACCCGGAGGGGCCAGGTCCCAGTTCGCCATCGCGATAGCGGCGGCGCCCTGATAGCGAATGATGGAGCCCATGGAGAGATTGAAGATCTCTTTCCCGGTGGGATCCGTCGTCGGGCCCAGCACCACGATTTTGCCCTTCGCGTCATCCGCACTCAGCACCGCGACCGAATCCCCCATTCGGCCGCCGTACACCACGGGCACCTGGTTCAGCGCGCCGTTCTCCGCCACCGGAATCCCCTCGATCGGAGGAAGCGGGGCGTAATCCTTCCACAGCTCCAATGGCGCACCGTCAACCGTCACATTGGTGGTCGAATCCAGCGTCCGTCCCACCAGTGGCAGCGTCTGGAAATAAGTGCCGTTGTCACCCCCCGCCTCGAGACCCAGCGCCTGCACCTGTCCCGCTATGAAGGTCGTTGCCTTGACGTTGCCCGGATGGCCCGTTTCCCGGCCGAGCATGGAATCATCGGCATAGGCGAAGAGGCGAGTACGCATCAGGCTGGGAGAGAACGCATCGGTACCGGAAGGAGCGGCGGCGACATTCGCACCACCGCGACCGCATCCCGAGATCGCGATCATAAGGGCGACTCCGGCCCCGAACTGCCGTCCAATGGGAGACACGCGTTTCTCCATGAAAGAGGGACCGCTCATAGGGACAACCTGCGGGTCGGGGGAAGCTTACGGGGCGTGGAGGGTGGGAGTTTCGTTTACTACTCAACCCGCACCACATCGGCAATCTGCCCTACCTGACAGGCACTCATCAGGTCGGACCGGAGCTTGAGCACGAGCGTTACGGCCTTGCCGTTGGTGAGCAATCCGGTGGGCGCCTGATCGGCGCGCAGCTCGTAGTTCTTGCCGTCCTTGCCAGTAAGCCGCCAGCAGTTCACGCCGACCGGAGTGAGCTCGATGGTTCCGGAAACCCGAATCTCGTCACTGCCGAGTGGCTTCACGCGCTGGCAGGCTCCAATGGAAGGAAGCAGCAGGACCCCAAAAATGGCGGGGAGCCAGGAGTCCGGATAGGGCTTCATTGAGACGTTCCCGTTGAGACCGTCTGAAACAGAACGGGAGGGTACCTCAGCCGCTAGTCCCCGGCCAGGGAGGCCAGCATCGCCAGTATGGCGACGAGGAAACAGCCGTACCACGCCAGACGATCCACCACGGAAGTCGTGTCGACCCTGGCGTGGTACCGCGAGAAGCCAAGAGTGGTCGAAAGCATCGCTGCGACCAACAGCGGCACAGCGTCCATCGCGGTCAGGTTCCCTTCGCCACCGAGGTGGAAGGCAACTGAAGCAGCGTGGGGGCGTGGAAGGGACTTCGTTCGTGCCCGATCAGAAAACGACTCACCACCATATCGTCGGTCAACAACAATCCGGTCGCCGCAGTCTCTTCGGGGAGATCGAACACGAAAGTTGTGGTGTATGAGGCGCCGGGAGGTAGCTCCTTCGTAATGGGAGTAGAAACGATTCCGGATCTCGACAAGGCCGCGTCCACATCTTCGACCGGCGGATAGCGAACCCCATCGGCACTCACCAGCGCCACCTTTCGCGGCGCCGGCCAGGTGGGCTCGGTAAGAGAGCGCCGGGCCGAGATCGTGTTCGGATCGAACCAGGTGCGCACCGTCACCAGCCAGAAACGCCCATTGGGTCGCATGCCGTCCTCTGCCGCGCCGAGCGAATCCGCTTCCCGCACATCAGTTACCGAATAGGCCAGGTGGCAATCGAGCTCACAGAAGTACTTCTCGGCGTTCACTGGAAGGATCCGGCCTCGACTCAGCATTCCCCCGCCCACAAGCAGCGTGATATACAGGGCCAGAAGACCGAAGGTGCCGAAGGCCAGGGTACGGCTCAACGTCGCCCAGCCCCGTGAAGCCGTCCACATCGTGCCGGCGAGGCCCGCCACGATGAGCGCCCCGGTTCCCAGAAAACCCAGGACTTGAAAGATGATGATGGAATTTGACATGGCCCGTTTTATTTCAATGGTTCGTTTCTGAAAGCGCTACCTGACTCGCAAACCTGCGAGCCCTCGCCTCGGCAAGCGACCAGGAGCGCCAGTCGTGCTCGCTGGGGGCGATCCGTTCCCAGTTGAGCTTGCCGAGGAGAGCAGCTCGATGACTCGGCGATAGCCGGTCGAGGCCCGCTATCAGTGTGGGGACTGCGTCGGCCCCGAGGGAGGCGATGTATGTCGCGTCGAACTCACGGCCCTCCGTTGCCCGCTGGATATTCACCCGGGCAATGACTGATGCGGGGTTGGTGAGATGCAGCATCGCGACCCATGCCGTCCATGCCACCAGGGTACCGCCCAGGAAGCGACGGTCGCGTCCAGCGAGAACCGTCGAAGCGAACCAGACGAGGGTATAGGCGATCCCGCCGATGAACGCGCTGGCGTAGAAGCGCTGCTCGGTGAGGCCGAACTGGCGTTGATAGATCGCCATTCGATGGAAGGCGGAGGCGACGATGACCAGGGTGAGTGCGGTGAGAACTCCAGCCGCAATGCGATAGCTGCGCAAGGCACGGTCGTCATCGGGCCGAAGCCGGCCCTTGATGACAAGCGCCAGTGGTAACACGAGTGCCGAGACGGCGACCAACTCGAAAAACCCTCGGCGCGCGTACTCCGAGAAGCTGAGACCGGGATCCTGACGGACCAGCGCCTCCCCGCCGAAGAAGTACCGTCCTTGCAGGACTACGAAGGTCAGAAACATCACATCCACCACACCCAGGACGATGCTCACCTCGATCGGTCCAAGGCCACCCGGTCCCCAGGGCAGAGAGACTTTTGCGCCAGTCCTCCGGCTCAGGACACCGGCGGCTACCCAGGAGAAAAACATGATGCTCAGGCTCGTGGTGAGGAGCCATTGGGGATCGAACCTCACCAGGCTGTTGACCAGTCTCTCGAAGTCCGCATCGGCCGAAGCCAGCAAGGACCCGAATACCACGACAGCCGGGACCGCGAGCACCATCCCGCGCGCGGCAGGAAGCAGAATGCTGGGTGTTCCCCGATCCCTGGCCTCCTCCTGTGCGTCAAAGGCTGCGGGGATCAGCCCTGCCCCGACCCGGGCGAAGAGGTTACCCACGCCGCCCAGGAATCGGTGGAGTCTCAGGCTCAGAAGGGACTCTTCCCGAACTAGGGGCATGAGCGCGGCACAGGTGACGAGGCCAATGGCGTCGGCCAGACGCAGGAAGGGCGACGTCCGCCAGGCAAATCCTGCCGCGAAACAGAGCGACAGGCCAAGGAGCAACCGTTCCTGTCGCGTGGGCCGCTGATCGGCGCGGAGCCCAAGCCAGCACAGCTCGAGCAGGGCCGCCCAGATGATCACGTTCAGCCCCACGTCGGCATCGTGGAACAGGAGATGAGACCCCACGCCCGCGAGCAGCGACAGCGTGAGCCAGGAAGCCGGGGTTCGCGTGATGATTGAAGTACTTTGCATGGTAAAGTTAAGAGTCAAAAAAAAGGTCGATGGTCCCAATGGTCGGTGGTCGATGGTCGATGGTCGATAGACCCCGTCCCCCGTCCCCTTTCTCCCTTTCCCTTCTCCCTTCTCCTTTCTCCCTTCTCCCACCCCTACCCCCTCATCATCCTGATCAACCCCTCCATGTGGTCCAGATAGTCTTCCAGCGCTCTCCGCCCAGCCGCGGTCAGCTTGTATTCGGTGCGCGGCGTCCGTCCCTCGAACGACTTGATGCACTGCACGTAGCCCGCGTCCTCCAGCTTCCGGGCATGGACGCTGAGGTTGCCGTCGGTGGTCTTGAGCAAGGCCTTGAGCTCATTGAACGTGAGCGAGGGGTTGACCGCGAGGGCACTCACCACGCCGAGCCGGAGCCGCTCGTGAATCAGACGATCGAGCGCCGCCGGTGCCGCGGCCTTGAGCCCCGCGATCGCCTCCAGGCGTTTGGTCGCTGCTGGTTTTCCGCCCGCAGTTTGCCGGGCCGCGTTCGATTTAGCCACCGTACCTCCTTGCAATCCAGGCCCCGAATCCGATGTGCAACCCTCCAAAGCCGAGGGCCATCAGGGCGTTACTCCAGGCGACCGGTGCCAACAGTGCGATCGCCCCTAGGAGAATGAAGCAGGCCCCCATCACGGGGACCACAGGAACCGACATGGCGCCACCGGTAACCACCGCGGTGCCGTACAGCAGCAACCAGAGAGCCGGAAGTAATCCGGTGAGCCCGGCCCGGTAGAGAGCGAACGTGAGGAGACCACCCACCAGCATCGGCGGGGCATAGGCGAGGACGAAGCGGCGCCCGGGCTTGGAAGTGAGCGGGGTTGAACCGAGTCCCGCTTTCCTTACCATGGCCACTCCCCCAATCGCAAACGCCAGCCAGCCTTCGACGATCCAGGCGAGCAGCCATCGCTCGGGCGTGGGCTGGGCCTGGGCTACGAGGGCCGCTCCCAACGCCGTTACCCCCATCGCTACCCCACCCCAACCTGGCACCGCAGTAAACGGTCCGGCGTGCTCCATCGTATCCCGGATGAAGCGCAGGTTTTCCAGCGCCCGATCCTGAATCGGGATTTCGGTGTCTGGGACGGGTCGGACGGGGCGGACATGGCGGGCGGGCATGGCTGCAATCTTGAGGTACAGGGCAGTTATGTCAAGTACTTTGAAATATAAAGTAGAAGGCCCACCCGCCCCGTTGGCCGTGCAACTCCGGTTTACCTAACCCCCGTCCCCCGTCTCTATTGGGAAGGAGGGGACGGCAGCCCGTTAGCTCCTCGATCGATCGTCAGCGATAGCTGTCATTCCGAGCGCAGCGAGGAATCCCGATGCTTCGCCGTCGCGGAACCTTCGGCACTGGGATTCCTCGTCGCTTCGCTCCTCGGAATGACAGTTTTCTTGAACACCGTTCCCCCTTCCCAATAGGGAAGGGGGACAGGGGGTTAGGTCGCTTTACTGGACCGTGATGATAGTGATCGCGGAAGTCGTGCCCACCAAGCCCGGGATCGTCGTGGTGATCGTCGCGGTCCCGGCGGCGGCAGGACGGAAGGCCACACCACCAGCGGCAACGCTGGTCGGCGTGTTGGAGGTCAGTGTTGGTATCTGCAGTGGAACGGTGGCGGCGGTCCCGCTACTCGTCACCAGCGGCCCGATGACCACCGCGTCGGTCTTTACCGTGACGTTGAGCGGTGCGGGCGCCCCTGCCCTGACATTCTGCAGCTGGTTCAGGAAGGTGTAGGTCTGGTTGGCGACTCCAGTTCGTACATAGAAGGCGACATCCGGCCCTCCCGCCGTCGGCGAACTTGGCAGGCCGATCACATCGAAGCCTGCAGGCACCACATCCGCCGTACCGTTGCCGGTCGTGAAGCCGGAGGCGGTGGCGGTGATGGCCGCCGTCACGGTGTCGGGTTGTCCCTCGAGGCCCTGCAGATAGAACCCGAAGGACTGGGTACCGTTCGGTACGACGATGTCGATGAAGCTGGTTCCTGGCGTATTCGCATCCGGTGCCAGCAAGAGCGCTCCGTTGCTGCTTATCAGTCTTACCGTCACCCCGCCATGATTCGGCGCGCCGAGTGTCCCGCTGGCGTTGACCTGGAGCCCGCTGCCTACCGTAGTGCCATTCACGGTGATCCCCGGCTGGGCGATCGTAACCACCGATCCGGCAGCGGAGGTAACCTGGAGGAATCCGGTAATGGAGGCGGTAATCGTCGTGGTGCCGGAGAGCAGCGGACGGATCGCCACACCGCCCGAGGTGGTGTCGGTCGGGGTATTGGAGCTTCCGATGGGAATCGTCGCCGTCTGGTTCCCCGAGGCGGATGGGCCGGCCTTGAGCAGATCAGCCACCCCGGCGGCGGCGCTTCTGAAGTTCACCGTGAGCGCCCCAGGAGCGCCGAAGCGCACGTTCTGCAGCTGAGTCAGGAACGAGGGCGCCGTCTGTGAATTCGGAATGCCGGTCCGGGCGTAGATGTTCGAGATCGGCGACAGGGTCGTGGTATTGGCCGGCACCCCGATCAGATCGATCGCCCCTTGCACCAGCCCCCGCGACACCCCGGCTACGACAACTATCCGCCCGCGCGACGTGCCACCGCCCGGCGCAC
>DATIOP010000097.1:0-2537 GCA_035472975.1 Gemmatimonadales bacterium | reverse complement strand
CTCAACTCCGCGCTCAAGCCATGAAATGGAAACCCTTCGCGGTCGGCCTCGCCATGGGGGTGGTGGTCGGCCTCTATCTGGCGCTGCTCGTCTGGCTGCTCGGCGTGGACCCCATGGTCTTCGGCCCCGAATGAACGTCTGGCGTTGGCTCGACTGGCTGTTCCCCCGACGGCGCCGCCGCCACCGGCTGCGCTACTATGCGTGAACCCCTGACTCGAGGAGGGCTCCATGCTCGATGACCGTGAGGACCGCACCGAACTCTGGGATCCCGGCAGTCTGGTGATCCTGCTCGCCGGCAGCGCCCTGATCTGCCTCGGCATCTGGCACGTCACGGCCACGGCGTCCCGCGAGAACCGCCGCGAGCGCCGGGATCTGCGCCGGGACGAGCGCCGCGAGAACCCGACGCCTCGGTGATTCCGGCCCTCGTCCGCGCCTGGATCGCGGACCACAACCCCGACGCGCTCCTCGCGGACGGCTTTGAGGCGGCCATCGTGGGCGTGGCGGAACGGTGTAGCCAGCCCACGCTGGTCGTCTATGACGCGCAGAAGTGCATCGAGATCCTCGTCGCACGGGACGGGATGAGCTACGAGGAGGCTTCGGAGTGCTTTGGTTTCAACACCCTTGGGGCGTGGGTCGGGGATCAGACGCCCCTCTACCTCTGGCGGCTGCCGGCGGATGAGCCGCCCGACCGCACCCTGTACGAGATTCTGGGAAAGGAGTCCATCATGCCCGCCGAGAGCGAGAAGCAACGCAAGTTCATGGGCGCCGAGCTGGGCCGGAAACGCGCCGGCAAGAAGACCAAGACCGGGATGAGCGAGAAGCAACTCAAGGACTTCGCGAAGAAGGCGCCAAAGCCGAAGTGATCCACGTCGCCGCCTTCTCGGGGGGCAAGGACTCGACCGCCCTGCTCCTGCATCTGCGGGAGCAGGGGGTGCCCTACCGCGCCGTGTTCTGCGACACCGGGTGGGAACACCCGCTCACCTATGCCTACGTCGAGGAGATCAACCAGCAACTCCTCCAGGGCGCCTTGATCACGCTCCGCAGTACGGAGTACGACGGGATGCGTGGGCTGGTCACGCGCAAGGGGCGCATCCCGAGTGCCACTGTGCGCTTCTGTACGCAAGAACTGAAGGTGCTGCCCATGCAGGAATGGGTGCGCCAGCTGGACGACGAGGCCACGATCTACCTGGGGATTCGCGGCGAGGAGAGCCCGGCGCGAGCGAATGCCGCGAAGCGGGAATGGAGCGACGACTATGAAGCGTGGGTCGAGCGCCCGCTGCTCGACTGGACCGCGCAAGAAGTCTTCGCCTATCTCGACCGGTACGACATTGCCGCGAATCCACTCTACCGCATGGGCGCTGGTCGGGTCGGCTGCTTCCCCTGCATTCAGGTGAACCTCACCGAGCTGAAGCGGATGGATACGCAGCTCCCCGGCCTCTGGGACCGGGTGGCCGATCTCGAGTCCCGCGCCGGCCGCTCGTTCTTCACCCCGAAGTTCATCCCCGCGAGATACCACACCGGGCACGATCCGAAGAGCGGTCGGAGCTTCCCGACAGCGCGGGACGTGCAACGGTATGTGCAGGAAACCAACCTCGATCTCTTCCCGGTCCAGCCGAGCGGCTCCTGCCTGAGCATCTACAACCTCTGCGAATGAAGTTCTTCATCGGGGTCCACACCGTCTCCGATGCCCATCGGTTCTCGCGGAGCATGGTCTCGCTCAACCGGCTCCGCACGCGCAAGTCCGACTTCCGCGTGAACGAGTGGATCCTCGATTCCGGCGTGTTCACCGATGTCTTGAAGTATGGGAGGCACCGGACCTCGGTCGAGGACTATGCCACGGTGATCAAGCGGTGGGCCCGCTGTGGAACCCTGGCGGCAGCGGTCACCCAAGACTGGATGTGCGAGCCGGTGATGCTGGCGCGGACAGGGCTGACGGTGGCCGAGCATCAACGGCGCACCATCGAGGGCTACGACCAGCTGGTGCCCCTGGCGGCGCCGGTGCCCATCCTGCCGGTCCTCCAGGGCTGGCGCCCGGCCGACTATGTCGCCCACGTTCGCGCCTACGGGCCCCGGCTGGCCCCTGGTGCGTGGGTGGGGATCGGCTCGGTCTGTAAGCGCAACAACAGCCCCGGCGCCATCGAGCAGCAACTCCTCGCGATCCACGCCATCCGCCCCGACCTCCGACTTCACGGGTTCGGGGTCAAGACCACCGCGCTTCGGAGTGGGCTGATCCGGTCTCTGCTCTGGTCCTCGGATTCGATGGCCTGGAGCTTCGCCGCCCGCTACGAGGGGCGGAACCAGAACCACTGGAGTGAAGCGGCGAACTACGTCCGCACCGTCGTCACGGCCCCCGTGCGCTCGCTCCCGCTGTGGGAAGGCGAGGTCTCCTGATGCTGCTCGTCCTCCTGTACCTCGCGACGATTGTCCTGGCGAATGTCCTAGTGGTCTGGATCGGCCCGGTGGGGGTGGGGTTCGGACTTCAGGCGCCCGCCGGTGTGTACGCGGCCGGCGCGGCGCTCACCCTGCGCGACCTCATT
>DATIOP010000096.1:0-1762 GCA_035472975.1 Gemmatimonadales bacterium | reverse complement strand
GTTCCTACACCTACTTCGTGCCCGACATCGCCTACCATGTCGACAAGCATGACCGCGGCTTCGATCACACGATCGATGTCTGGGGCGCCGATCATCACGGCTACATCCCCCGGATGCGGGCCGCCCTCCTGGCCCTCGGCTATCCGAAGGATTTCTTCGATGTGGCGCTGGTCCAGCTGGTGAAGGTGGTGCGGGGCGGGGAAGAGGTGAAGATGTCGAAGCGCTCCGGCGAGTTCGTCACCTTGCGCGACCTGCTCGACGAAGTCGGCGTCGACGCCGCCCGTTACTTTTTCCTGATGCGACAGGGTAGCTCACCCTTCACCTTCGATGTGGACCTGGCGACCCGGCACACCGACGAGAACCCGGTCTACTACGTACAGATGGCGCATGCCCGGATGAGCGGCATCTTTCGGGTGGCGGAGCGGGACCCTGAGTCGGTCTCCGGAGACGTGAGCCTGGAGGCGCTGCCCGCGCCGGAGGACCTCGAGCTGCTCAAGAAGCTCGCGGTCTATCCCGAGGTGGTGGCCAAAGCCGCGCGAATGCGGGAGCCGCACCGGGTCACCGACTACCTGGAAGATCTCGCTCGTCTGGCACACGGCTGGTACCACAAGTGCCGAGTGCTCGGCGAACCACCTGCCACCGAGGCGGCGCGTCTCGCACTGGCCCGCGCCGCCCGCATCGTGCTGGGCAACGGCCTCTCGCTGCTCGGCATCACCGCACCGGATCGGATGTGATATGAGCCTGCTCGTGGTTGGCAGTGTCGCGCTGGACTCGATCTCCACTCCCTTTGGTGAGGTCACCGACGCCTTGGGCGGCTCCGCGGTCTATTTCAGTGCCGCGGCATCGCTGCTCGGTCCGGTACGCGTGGTCGGTGTGGTCGGCAACGACTATCCGGTCGCCGAGCTGCAACGAATCCGTCCCGGGGTGATCGACTGGTCCGGGGTCGAATCCCAGAAAGGGGAAAGCTTCCGCTGGAAGTGGAAATACTCCTTCGACTTGAGCAGCCGGGAGACGCTTGACACCAGGCTCGGCGTCTTCGCCAATTTCCGGCCCTCGCTGCCCCCCTCCTTCGCCACGACACCGTTCGTCTTCCTCGGCAACATCGATCCCGAGTTGCAGCTCTCGGTCTTGAACCAGATGGAGCGGCCCAAGCTCGTCGCCTGCGACTCGATGAATTACTGGATCGAGAGCAAGAAGCCGCAGCTGCTGGAGGTGCTGAAGCGGGTCGATACCCTGCTGCTCAACGACAGCGAGCTGCGCGAGCTCTCGGGAGACTGGAACGTGCACCGTGCCGGTCGCTGGGTACTCGGTCGCGGCCCCCGGCGTGTGGTGGTGAAGCGGGGGGAATACGGCGCACTGCTGATCGAGCCGGGGAAGACCTTCTTCGTCCCGGCGTTTCCGCTCGAGGAAGTCTTCGATCCGACCGGCGCGGGAGACTCCTTCGCAGGTGGATTTCTGGGTTACCTCGCCCGGACCGGCGATCTCTCGAGCGAAGGACTGCGTCGGGCGATGGTCTGCGGCGCCGTCATGGGATCCTACGCCGTCGCCAAGTTCTCCATCAGCGGATTCGACGGAGTGACGCCCGTGTCGCTGCAAAAGCGGATCGCCGAGTTCCATGAGCTGACCCAGGTTGATCTCGCGGGAACCATCGGATGAGCGAGCGTCAGTACGCGGCCGCGGGCGTTGATCTGGAAAGCGCCGAGGCTGCGAAGGAACGAATCGGCCGGCTGGTCGCGGGGACGCGTACTTCGCTTTCCCTCGG
>DATIOP010000095.1:0-1802 GCA_035472975.1 Gemmatimonadales bacterium | reverse complement strand
ACGCACACGCGCAACTTCACGATCCTCAAGGACGTGAACCTCCCCGAGTTCGACAAGACTTACACGGCCCTGCTCGAAGACCTCGACGCGCGCGCACCGTCAACACCATCTCCAACTGCGTGATGTGCACGCTGCGAACTTCCGGGTGCCTGGAGCTTGTGAAAAGCCGGCCCGAGCTTATCCCCGGCGCCATCGAGGAAGCCCTGCGCATGCAGGCGTCGGTTCAGTTCTTCCCCAGCCGGTCCGCTACTGACGACATCGAGATCGGCGGCACCGTCATTCCGAAAGGTTCGCCAGTCCACCTCATGTACGGCGCTGCGAACCGCGATCCGCTCCGGTTCGCCAACCCAAACACATTTGACCCCGCCCGCCAGGACAACCAGCACTTTGGCTGGGGGAGCGGCATCCACACCTGCTTTGGCGGTCCGCTCGCGCGCCTGGAGGTCAACATCGCGTTCGAGACCTTCCTTCGCCGCGTCGAGAATCCCCGGCTGGTTGTCGATCCACCGCCGTACCGGCAGAGCAACGTCTTCCGTGGTCCGGAACACCTGTTGATCGACTGCGATCGGATCAAGGACTAAGGCAACCATGCAAGCATTCCAGTTCGTCGAAGCGCAGAAACCAGCGGTACTCCGCGAAGTACCGGTGCCCGAACCCGGCCCGGGCCAGGTCCTGATCAAGATTGGAGGCGCCGGCGCCTGCCATTCCGACCTGCACATCCTCGAGGCCCCGCCGAAGCCGGGACCGAAACGTGCCCCCTTCACGCTCGGCCACGAGAACGCCGGCTGGGTCGAGAAGATGGGGCCAGGCGCGACGGGGTTCGCAAAGGGCGACCCGGTGATCGTCTACGGCCCGTGGGGATGCGGGCTGTGCATGAACTGCCGGGTGGGTCGGGAGAACTATTGCCAGAACCCCGGGAATACCAAAGCAGGCGGCCTGGGGTCCGACGGTGGCATGGCTCCCTATTTCCTCGTCCCGTCAACACGATTCCTCATCCCGCTGGGAAGCCTGGATCCCCGTGAGGCCGCTCCACTCAGCGACGCCGCGCTCACGAGCTACCATGCGGTCAAGCGGTCGCTCCACATGCTTGGCGCGGGCGCGACCGCCGTGGTGATCGGGGCCGGCGGGCTTGGGCAGATGGCCATCCAGATGCTGCGAGTGCTCAGCGGGCCAACGACCATCATCGCCATCGACACCTCGGCCGACAAGCTTGAGATCGCCAAGGGCATGGGCGCCGACGAGGTGCTGCTCTCGGGAGACGCGGCTGTCACGCGCATCAAGGACATGACGCGCGGACAAGGCGCCGAGCTGGTGCTCGACATGGTGGGTGTGAACCCGACCCTCAAGATGGCGAGTCAATTGGCCCGGGTGCTGGGCCACCTGACGATCGTTGGTCTCGGTAGCGGAGCCGTGCCGGTGAACTTCCACGGCCCGGCGAAGGAGTGCTCGGTCTCGTCACCCTATTGGGGCTACATCCCTGAACTGATGGAAGTGGTCAGCCTCGCCCAGGCGGGAAAAATCAAGATGCTGGTCGAGCATTTTCCTCTGGAGCGCGCGAGCGAGGCATACCACCTTCTCCACGATGGCAAGATCAATGGACGTGCAGTCATTACCCCGAACGGGTGACTACAACACTACCGCCGATCAGGTGCTTCAAACAATCTGAGCTTGACTTTGGCCAAAAATTGAACGTGTTCAGCGGTAGCGCGCGACCCGGAACATCGGATCATTCTCGATGATCTCACGAGCGCTCTCGAGCATGAGTTTCATGCGCCCGAAGTTTCCGAAGGTGGTCCATCGAC
>DATIOP010000094.1:0-7875 GCA_035472975.1 Gemmatimonadales bacterium | reverse complement strand
GCAGTGATCCGTGACGTTGGTGCGATCCCGACCTGGTGGCCATCTGTCAAGCGAGTCAGCCGAAGAGACGATCCTCAAGGGAAGGAAATCTGGGATGAAACCATGGAAGATGGATTCGAAATGGGCCTCGAGGTCGCGACCGCGGAGCCCCCCAGGCTGCTCAAGACCCTGATCGTGGGGGACGCCCCGTTCGGCGGTTCCTGGACCACCAAAATCGAAGCTGTGCCGATCGGGAGCACGATCACCGTCACCGAGCATGGATGGGTCTCGAATCCGATCTTCCGGGTCATTTCCCGGCTGATGGGCCACCACCGCACGATGGATGACTACCTCAAAGCCCTCGGCTCCCGCTTCGGGGAGCAGGTGTCACCCCAACATTTCGATCCGCCCGATTGAACCCTCGAAGCCCGAGCGGCATCGCAGCAGAGGACTACCCGTTTCTTGTCAGGCCGATCGAATGAAACGTTATCTGAACACGATGAGCCTGAGCGGATGCGCCGGCTTGGCCGTGGCCGCATTCCTCACTGGCGTCAGCTGCGGCTCGGAGCCCACGGCTTCGGAGCCGCCAGAGCCGGCAAGCGGACTGAAGCTCGAAACCATTTCAACCGCCTTCAACGAACCGGTCTTTCTCACTTTCGCCCCGGGCGACCCGACTCGGTTCTTCGTGGTGGAGAAGAACGGGCTCATTCGAATATTCGAAAACGGCGCCATCCTTCCTGCGCCATTTCTGGACCTGACCGCAGTCACCACCAAGGGCAGCGAACAGGGACTTTTGGGTCTCGCGTTCGCCCCGGGGTACGAGACCTCCGGCCGCTTCTACGTGAGCTACACGACTGTCGGGAGTACACCGGGAGGCAAGTCGGTGATCGCGAGATATCATGTCTCCTCCGATCCCAAGCTGGCCGATGCGGCGAGCGACACCACGATCCTCCAGGTCGATCAACCCTATACCAATCACAACGGGGGTATGATCGTCTTCGGCCCCGACGGATTTCTCTACGTGGGATTCGGCGACGGCGGGAACGCCGGGGATCCTCAGGGGCACGGCCAGAACCGGAATGATCTGCTCGGCTCGCTGCTGCGGATCGACGTCAGCGGCGTCGCATACACCATACCACTCGACAATCCCTTTGTGGGGTCGGGCGGCGCGCGCGGCGAGCTGTGGAACTACGGCCTGCGGAATCCCTGGCGATTCAGCTTCGACCGGCAGACCAGCGAGCTGTACATCGCGGATGTGGGACAGGGATCCAGGGAAGAGGTCGACGTGCAGCCCGCGGCCGGCGGCGGCGAGAACTACGGATGGAACACGATGGAGGGATTCGAGTGTTATCCCCCAGGCTCCGGTTGCAGCACGAGCGGCCTGACGCTGCCGGTGGTCGAATACAGCCACGGAACGGGCTGCTCGATCACCGGAGGATACGTCTATCGGGGAACCGCCCTGCCGGACATCGTGGGCACCTACTTCTACTCCGACTACTGCGCCGGATTCCTTCGCAGCTTCAAATGGCAGGGGGGGATGGTCACCGAGCAGCAATCCTGGCCGGACGTGCCGGGGAATGTCACCAGCTTCGGAGAGGACTCAGCGGGAGAACTCTACATACTGACCATACAGGGTGGGGTCTACAAGCTCGTCGCCGAGCCGTAGCCGTGATCGGCGACCTCTTCTCTCTACCTCTGGAGTCGCTCCCCGATTTCAAGGGGTTGGCCGAACGGCTTCCGCCCGAGATTCTCTTCGGCACGTCGTCCTGGAACTATCCCGGATGGAAAGGCCTGGTCTACCACCAGGACTATCCCAAGAACGGGGCCGCGGCGAAGATGCTCGCCGAGTACGTGAAGTTCCCGCTCTTTCGCACCATCGGAATTGATTCGTCGTTCTACGCCCCGCCGACACCAGAGCAGCTCCAGAAGTACGCCCAGCGGCTGCCGCCAGGATTCCCCTGTGTGATGAAGGTCTGGGACCGGTTCACGGTGCATACCCTGCCCCGGGCCCGTTACGGACCACTGGGTGGAGAGCTCAATCCTGATTTTCTCCACGCCGATTTGTTCCGTTCCGAGGTGCTGGATTTCTACCTGGAGCATTTCCGCGATCACACCGGACCGCTGGTATTCGAGTTCCAGACCATCAGCCGCTCGAGCGGGATCAGCCCTGAGGACTTTGCGGACCGGCTCGACCGGTTCCTGGGGGTGTTACCGCGCGACGCGAAGTACTCGGTGGAAATCAGGAATCGTGAGTTCCTCACCGCCGCTTACCTGGCCGTGCTCCGGGAGCACAATGTCGCCCACGTGTTCAACTCATGGACCCGGATGCCGTCGATCGGCGACCAGCTCGACGTTCCGGGAGTATTCACCGCGCCGTTCATGGTTTCCCGGGTGCTGCTGAGACCAGGCCGGAGTTACAACCAGGCGGTGAATGCCTTCGCCCCGTACGACAGGATTCGAGAACCCAATCCCGAATTACGGCACGACGTGGCCAGGCTCATCGCCCAAGCCGCGGCGCTCCGAATACCTGCCTATATCCTGGTGAACAACCGCGCGGAGGGGAGCGCGCCGCTTACGATTGCGGCGATCGCCGAGATGGTGTCCGGCGCTTGAGCGGAGGCCGGCGGGTCCGGGGACCGTCGTGGTCGGGAGACTGGGCGAGGGCGTGAGCCGACGCCGAAAGGCGGCACGCCTGAACCGCTCCAACGCGGTCGGTGATGCTCACCTCGACCCACCGCCCGAACGACGCGGTCGGGCCGGTGAGAAAGGGGCGGGCCAGCCGGGCGGCCAGCACTTCCTCACGATCCGAGTCGGGGAGACGAAGGACGATCGCTTCGTCGAACAGAAAGGCGAACATCCGGCTCCGGGTAAAGAACGCGTCGGCGCCGAACATCCGCTTGGTGCTCACTTCGGGCAACGCGAGGATGGCTGCACGCACCAGGTTGTGCACGTCAGTCTTTCCGCCAGGCATTGCTCGAGTCCCGGGTGTGGGTGAGTTCAAGGGGCGGAGAAAGTACCGCGTGGCGGTACGCTCCGCTATACCGCCGCGCCCGAACAACCCCCGTAGCAGGTAACAGGTTTTGCCGTCTCATAACGCAGCATCGGGGCCAGTCGTAACCCCATGCCCCCGCGTCTCGCGGCGGTCTGTTTCCGGGGATTCTGCAGCAGAATTGTTGGGAGGGGCTCGGCGGCTCGGCCGAGAAGGTGGCTACGAAAGGTCGGGTTCCACTCCTGCCACGGCGCAAATCCGCAGGATGGTCTCGCCGATCTTGTTGTTCGGAGTCGATGCGCCGGCGGTAACACCGATGAGTCGCGCGGCGCCGAGCCAGTCGTCGGCAACCTGCTCCGGCTGCTTCACGTTTGGTTGATAGCGCAGCTTGCCGCTCTCAACGTCGATGGCCGATGCATCCTCGATGTGATAGGTCCGTACCCCGCGATTCCGGCTCATTGCCGCCAGATGGGTCGTGTTGCTGGAGTTGTATCCCCCCACCACGATCATCAGGTCGAGCGGCTCCTGCAGCAGGGTCACCATCGCGTCCTGCCGCTCCTGGGTCGCGGAGCAGATTGTATCGAACGTCCGGAAATGCTCGGCGAGGTTCGCCTCCCCGTAGCGCCGCAGCATGCTCTGACGCACTTCGCCGGCGATGGCGAGCGA
Source organism: Gemmatimonadales bacterium (assembly GCA_035472975.1). GTDB lineage: Bacteria > Gemmatimonadota > Gemmatimonadetes > Gemmatimonadales > GWC2-71-9 > DATBGE01. Next base: position 4,241 of record DATIOP010000094.1, on the reverse strand, counting down.
TTCTCCCGACAGCATCGTCGTCTGGTTGGCCAGTCCCACACGCAACAGGTCCCGCTCGAAATCGAAGCCGGGAGACATCGCATGGGAGAAATGACGCGCCAATTCCGCCGCGTCTCCACCGTGCTCGATGAAATCGCAGACCCGCCGGGCATCGGTCATGTCGAATACCACGAGGTAGCGGCCACCGGGGTACTTGGTCACCTGGCTCGCCGTCGCTTTGGTCTCCTCATGATATGACTTGCCGTGGATGATCGCTGTGTACCCGTCCCTGGCGTAGGACTCGACCCGCTTCCACACATTGAGGACCGAGCCGCACGTTGTGTCCACCATGACACAGCCGATCTCGCGGAGCCGGGCGAAATCCTCGACCGTGACACCGAAAGCCGGCATGATCACTACGTCGTCGGGCGTTGCTACCGAGAAATCGAAAGTGCCGGCCGGACTGCGCTCGAGGAACACCACCCCCATTTCGCGCAGCTTAGCGTTGACGTGGGGGTTGTGGATGATCTCTCCCACCAGAAACAACCGCTTGTCGGGAAACTTCCGGCGCGTCTCGTAGGCGTACTCGACCGCGCGGTCCACCCCATAGCAGAAGCCGAATTCCCGGGCGAGCAGGAAGGTGAGCGGACCGGCGGTCAGCCGGAAATCGTGGGCGCGGAACTGCTCCACCACTGCGCTGTGATAGTCGGCGGTAAGTTGGCCTTCGATGGCGGCCTTGAGACCGAAGCCCTTCCTGAAGTACGTCATCAATCCTCGGGTGCGCTGTCGTCCGGCTCAGCGGTGACACTGTCGCTCCGGCAACGGGCCGAATCGGTAACGAGTGGTACGCCGCGAAAACTGGCGCTCACCCGGATCGTCTCCGGGGTTCCGGCGGCATGGAGCTTGGCCTCGAGGGCGCCATCGAGCAGGCGTTGACGCCGGGTGAGCTTGAGTCCTCCCGAGTCGCCCTGGTACCCCTTGATCTGAGTCTCCGTGAACCACCGCATCCCGACAGCGGTCCTGGGCCGCTGCAGGGAATCCTGCCTCGGATCCATCACGGGAAAGTCGCCATCGGAGACGCTATCGGAAGGATAAATCGCGAGACCCAGTCCTGCGTCCGAGTCCACCCCGATGACCTCGAGCAACCGGCCCGGAGCGCACCAGGTCGCACGGGCCTTCGCGATGAGCTTGCCGCTGTCCGACCCCGCCCATTTCGCCTGTAGCTGTCCTGCCGAAGGGCCGGCCGCCGAGCCGTGACAGCCGGCCAGGAGAATGACGGCGCCGAGCATGATGAACCGGCCGATCACTTCGCGATCCCGAGCTGGCGGCGCGCATCTTCAACCGAGAGTGCGAAGGGACGAATCCGCTCTACCAATCCCTCTGGGAGTGGCCGGGAGATCAGGCTGCGACGGTCGGTGCAGACCAGCACCAGGTGGCCATGCGCGCTGTGTTTGCCAGTCGCGGTGTGGATCACCTCGAAATTCATGGTCAGCGATTTGTTCCCGATTCGTCCGAAATATGCCGCCACCTGGAGATGATCATCCAGGCGCGGAGGATAGTGAAATTCGGTGTGGACCTGGACGCGCGGCAGGTAGATGTCGTAGGTCTCGAACAGGGTGCCGTAGGGTAGCCCGGCGGCGCGGAACAACTCCGTTTCCGCCAACTCGAAGAATCGGATGTAGGACCCGTAGAAGATGATCCCCGCCAAGTCCACGTCGGACCAGCGGACATACTCTTCGACGGTAAACGGTTTGGCCGGCATCGCCGGGGAAGCTAGAAGGTCGCAGGACCGATCACCAGCCGAAACCGGTCCGGACATCGAACCGCAGCCCGTCACCGCCGTCGGTGATCGGATAGCTGAAATCGAAGCGCAACAGTCCACCTGCGATTGAGACCCCGAGACCCGCGCCCGATAGGACACTCGTCGAAAACAGCTCGTCCGCGGCACCGGCCTGCCCCACGTCAATGAACGGCACCGGGCGGATCAGACCTTTGGTCAGCGGCCAGTCGGCCTGCGCGGCCCAGAAGGACTGACCTCGGCGAGTCCCGTAATCGAAGCCCCGGACAGTCGGCACACCGCCCAACCTGAACTCCTGCTGCGCCAGCGTCGGCGACGTCGCAATGCCGGCCCTGAGCGTGAACAAGGGGCGGCGAGTCCCCCGGCCCACCGGCTGCCTCAAGCTGGCGAAGAGTCGCCCGGTCGCGGTCCCGTCGCCCGCGAGCACGTCGGCACCCAGCCGCCAGCGGCCACGGAATCGTGAGCCATCGATGCTGACACTCGCACCGGCGAAAGTCCCCTCGTCTATCGGCGGATTCTCAGGAAATTCCCCGGAGCCGCCGAGGAAATCGTTGATGTGGGAGAACGCCTCGGTTCTGACACTGCTCTGCACCTCGACTCGCGCACTCATGTTCAGCTCGATTCCCAGGCCGATCGAGCTTTCCCGAGTGATCACCCCGCCCTGCGCCAGGTAATAGTCGGCGTCGTCGTGGGCGACGAAGATGGCACCCAGCGAATTTCCCAGGCTTCGATAGCGGCCGAAGGGATCACCGCTCGCCATTTCCCGATACCCACGCAGCCGCCAGCGAGCCCCGGGCGCTTCCCGGGTTACCGTCAGGGCCCCAGTGAGGCGGTGGTCATTGATGCCGAAGCGGGCCTCTCCGGCGATTGAAGTGAATGGATCGCCGGGCCACTGCACCCGGTACGCGAAACCCGGATTGAATCCCTGGACCTTGTTGTAGCGGACGATTTCGGAGACCTGAGTCCAGTCAACCCCTGAGGTCTGCCGGCCGGTCAGGTCGGAGGGCAGGTCCGCCGTCATCTTCTCGAGGTCGGATGCCAGCTCCCGCTGCTGGCGCGCTTCGGCGGAATTCTCGTTGAACTGGAGCGAGTCCCCCCAGTCGGCGTACTGCTTGAGCGAATCGCCTGGCGCGCGGTGGATCTCGAATCGTCCGCCGGGCCACCGGCCGGCATCGTTCCGCTCCAGCTCATCCTCCTTCAGTGTGCCTCCCTCTTTACGCCGCTCACGACCCACTTCCCGCAGCGAGTCCCGCCGTGCCTTGACCAGTGCTTTGATACTGTCCGGATCGGTCACCGAGTCCGGCAACTCCATCGTGAACCGCACCGGTTTCCCGGTGTTGACCTCATAGTCGTCGAAGGTGGTGGAGGCCTGGAACGGAATCACCAGCTCGCCGAACCAGGGAATCTCCACCCGACCGCTGATCACCTGGCGGTACGGCATCCAGTACTTGGACTCGAGCAGGAAATACTCCAGGTCCGCATTCAGGCTCAGCACCTGGTTGATGACCTTGTTGGCCTTTTTTGCCTCGGAGGAATCCTTTCGTGTTGTCCCGTCAGGGGCGAACCAGAGATCGGTCCCCACGTAGCGGAAGGAGAATCGCACGACATCCGAGGTGACCGCGTCGAGCCAGAGTCGGCCCGCGACGAGGGCGCCACCTTTCCGACGGGGCAGGACCTCAATCGCCAGCAGGTGCGCTGTCGTTCCGTCCGGAGCGGTGATGGTGACACTGTCGGATAGAGCGTAGTGGTACCAGGCGGGACCATCTGGGGCGAGCGGGTGCAGCGCGGCGCGCTCGGGGAAATCGTTGCCGAAGACCCGGACCGAGTCGCCCAGTGAGCGGGGCACGAACCAAGGCTGGTCGAAGACCGAGGAGATGTCGAACTGCTCGGAGCGGGAGCGAGCGCGACGTCCTAGAATCTCCACCCTCAGGTCATTGGGCGCCGACCAGTGGACCCTGCCCTCCTGCTCCTCCACCGCCGCGTTCGGTACCTCCGCCCAGCGCCGCCGGCCGAAACCAAAAGACAGGCGGTAGCGGATCCGCGCGAAATAATCCTGGACCTGGGTATCCGCGTTCTGATGCCGCTCCATCGCGCGCTCGACCAGAACCTGAGTCGCGCTGGAGGCATATATCGTCGTGTCTGTTTGTGGAGCAGCCGTGCCTTGAAGCGCGGCCAGAAGTACCAACAGCATGGAGCCGGTCCGCCCGAAGCGAAGGTGAGAACCGTCGCTCCGTCGGACGGGTAGGGACCCTCGCAGGTTTCAGGTTGCGACGGCCCGCCTCGCTGCCCGGGTCACCGCCGCACCGTGTCGGCTGTAAGAGAAGTAGATCACGAGCCCGATCGCCAGCCAGATGACCAGACGCTCCCAGGTGGCGATCGGCAGGCTGAACATCTGCACCAGACAGATCAGCGCCCCGGCAATGGGAACCCAGGGAAGACCGGGAGTACGAAAGGGCCGGGGGAT
>DATIOP010000093.1:0-3485 GCA_035472975.1 Gemmatimonadales bacterium | reverse complement strand
CATAGATCAACGTTCCTCCGCCGAGGGCGCTCTGGCTCTGACGGTACCCGCCACTCACGCCGAGCCGGACGTCGTTCTGCAGTTGGATCAGGTCGCCGTCCACCCGTCCCCGCTTCACGTTGAAGGGCACGGCGTACAGTGTGGTCCCGACCTGGGCCAGAAGCTGACCGTCGGCATAGATGATGTCGTCGATACCATCGGGCAACCCTTCAATTGTCTCCCACTTGCCGGTGCGCTCGTTTAACCGCTCGGCATGACGGCCGCCGACGTCGCTCAGGGCGAGGACGGAGCCGTCCGGCAGCATGGTGGCGACTCCCGGAAAGCCCAAGGCTCCCAGCACGCGTCCCGCCCCGCCAGACGGCGGAATCAGCTCCAACCCGCGCAGAGTCGAGACGACCAAGCCTTGGGGATGCCATTCCATCGTGCAACAGACGACATTGGTCGCGACCCTGACCGACTGTACACCGCTCAGTGAGATCCGATAGAGCGCGGTGCCGGCGCTGGTGACGTACGCGAGCGCCTTCCCGTCAGGGGAGAACACAGGCCCCAGCCCCGCTCCCTCGGTTCCGGGAATGGCGGTGGCTGTGAAGCTGTCGAGCGGACGCAGGAAGATCTGGAGCCCCCCGCTGCCACGACCGATGTACGCGATGGTCCGACCGTCGGGTGAAATGCCGATGTTGCGCGCGAAGGCCAGGTCGAGATGATGCTCAGCCTCGGGCACAATCTGAAGCGCGAGACGGCTTGTGTTGCCGTTCTGACGTGACAAGGCCCTTCCAGCCAGTACACCAAAGAGAAGGAGTGCGGCCGCGGCACCCGACAGCACCGCTGTGCGGAACATCGCGCTTCGAGAAGTCGTGGGCGCTGCGGTGCGCTGCCTGCCGATCATCCCCGTTCTTCGCCGGCTTCCGGTGCCGGAATCCGCGGCAAGGGCCGAGGCGAATTCCGCAGCGGTCGCGAACCGATCCGCCGGTGTCTTCTCCAAAGCGGTAAGGACTGCTTCCTCAACGTATGGCGGGATGGTGTGGCGCTTGGGGATCAGCTCGCGGGGCTGCTCGGTTACGACTTTCGCGACCACCGCCTGTGCCGTTGGGCCGGTGAAAGGCGGTTCTCCCACCAGCATTTCGTACAATACGCATCCGAGGGCGTACACGTCGCTCCGCGCCGTGATCTCCCGCTCGCCCATCGCCTGTTCCGGGCTCATGTAGTGCGGGGTGCCGAGAGACATGCCGGTCTCGGTCATCCGGGTGCCACCTGCCGTGCTTACCGCCAGGGCGATCCCGAAGTCGGCCACGAGAGCACGCCCGTCGTGCAGCAGGATGTTTTCCGGCTTGATGTCCCGGTGGATGACGTGGTGGCGGTGGGCGTAGTCGAGTGCCGAGGCGATTTCAGTCGCCAGCCTGACGGCATCGGGGATGGGAAGCAGTCGCTCGCGGTTCAAGCGATCCCGCAGCGACTCGCCTTCCACGAAAGGCATCACGTAGTACGCGGTGCCGTTAACCTCGCCCGAGTCGATGAGCCCGAGGATGTGCGGATGTTGGAGGTTGGCGATGGTCTTGATCTCGCGGAGGAACCGCTCGGCGCCGATGATCGCGGCCAGTTCGGGTCGCAGGACCTTGATTGCGACCTTGCGATCGTGGCGGACGTCCTGCGCCAGATAGACCAGGGCCATGCCGCCCTGACCCAGCTCCCGATCGATGCGGTAGCGGTCGGATAGGGCGGCGGTGAGGTGGTGGGGGATGCTGGGCATGACGCGTGGAGGTAAGGTAGTCCCCGGAGGGGGACCGTCCAGATCACAGGCGCCACGAAGGGGAGCAGGTGCCCAGTGTATCGCCGGGCTGAGGTGTGGTTTACGCCGGATAGCGCGCTGAGATACTACGCGCTCAATTCCGGCGGGTGTAGATCAGGCCGTCGCGAGCCCGGAACGCCAGCTCGTAGTCAGTTCGAATCAGTGTGTCGAGATAAGGGAAATGGGCGATGGGATAACGCGGTGCTGACCCTACTCCGTCGACGTCTACGATGTAGCGCGGGAGGTGACGGGTAAAATCCTCGGCAAGACTGTCCCACGCCCCGGGCACGATTCGGTTCGAGGTGTCGTGCTTCGGGTCCCGGTTCTCCGGCACGCCGAAGGCGTATCCGGTCAGCGGATAGTAGGCGATGTATCGTGAGGCGGGCCTCATGTCGGCCCGATAGTAGGTGTGCGGACTCTGCCCCCAAACGAACAGCCGGTCTTCCGGAGATCCATTCGCCCGAAGCCAAGTCGCGACTTCGGAGGGGCCATGCGGTGCGACGACAGTCTCCTTTAGCGTCGCGCCGAAGGCGAACAGCACACTGGCTGTGGTCCACCCCAATGTGACACCGCGGAGCCACGATCGCGCCGAGGCCCGGTTGACGCGCCACAGTTCAGCCAGCGCCGGAGCCGCGAGCAACACGAGCGCCGGGAGCAGCTGAATGAAGTAGTGTGAGAAGAAGCGCCCGCTCGCCGACACTCCGAGCATCGACGCGAGCGCCAGCACGATCAGTGCATCGCGCTCGGCTTTCCGGCCGTTCCAGAGGTCCGGTGAGGAGAAGAGCGACAGCCCGGCCCCGATCAGGAGCGGTCCGCTGGCCAGCACGAACTCGACTCCCGCCCGCCCTGCGCGCTGCCAGAAGGCCGGATCGAGGGCACCGTGGGGGACGTCGTGATCGACCACCGACCAGTACCAGGCGTCGGCCAGGATCCCGAAGTGACGGAGGATGAGCGCGGCGCCGGCGAGGACGAGCGCAAATCCCGCCAGAACAAGCGGCGCGTGCCCCCATCCAGTCCCCGTCGAGTAACTCCGGGAACGCCGGTATTCGGGATGGAGGCAATACAGGCAGAACGGGAGCAGTGCGACTCCTGCGGGTTGTTTCAGGAGGGCCGCCGCGCCAACCAGTGCACCACCTGCCAGCGGCTCCCAGCGAACGGTGCGGCGTCCTTCCTTGAACAGCAGCCAGAGACCTGCGCAGATCGGAAGGTTCATCAACAGCTCGCCGTTGAATGCGAGGTTGCTGAACCGGAGCAACGGCTGGAACGCGCCGTAGAGAAACGCGGCGACGACACCGGTCACCGGCGTGAACAGCAGCGAGCCCAGCGCGTACAGCACGGCCATCGTGGCCAGAACCCAACCGAGCGACAGCAGGTGGATCGCAGGCCAGTCGGGGTACTCCGCGAGGCGGAAGGCGCCCCAGTAGACGGTGAACAGGAGCGGCGGCTTCCGGTCGGTCGCGTCACGGTACATGGTCCCGCCATGCACCATCTCTCCACCGACGACGGCGTAATAGGCCTCGTCGTTGATCGCGTCCTGGTAGGGAAGGATGGGTAGCCGGGTCACGACGACCAGGGCGGCAGTGGCAAGTATCAGGGCGCGGATCGGCGGCGGGCTCACCTCGACCTCTCAGTGCGCCGCCGCAGTTCGGCAATCCAGTTCACCACCATGGCTCCGATCGGGGTTCGGGGATTGCTTCGG
>DATIOP010000092.1:0-4108 GCA_035472975.1 Gemmatimonadales bacterium | reverse complement strand
CGCTTCATCTTCTTCTCGAGGTCCTCGGCGATCTGATCGGCGGTGAATTCGTCGTGCTCGTCTGCGAGGACCAACTGCCAGGCCAGATGGAGCAGCAGGTCCGCGACCTCGTCCCGGATCGCGGCGGGATCGTTGTCGCTCAAGGCCTGGTCCAGCTCGAAGACCTCCTCGACCAGGTAAGGCCGCAGAGTTTCCCGGGTCTGAACCCGGTCCCAGGGGCACCGCCGGCGAAGGTCCCGGACCATCGCGACAGCACGTCCAAGCGCTGAATTCTCTTGCATTTATCCTCCTTGCCCGATAGAATACGCCCCGGCCAAGAACGATGTCAATTCCGGACGAGACGGCGCGGGCGTGGGCCGAGGTAAGCCTCAACGCCCTGGTCGCCAACGCCCGCACGGTAGCCGGAATCTCCGGCGCCCGCCTGCTCCCGATGGTCAAAGCGAACGGCTACGGCCTCGGTGCACCGATGGTTGCCCGGGCGCTCGAGGCGGTCGACCCTTGGGGCTTCGGTGTCGCCACGGTGGAGGAAGGAACCTCACTTCGCGCCGCCGGCATCACCCGACCCATCCTGGTCTTTGCACCGCTCCACCCCAAGCTCATCTCTCGTTACCTGGCCCAGGACCTTCGCCCGACGATCAGCGACCTCACGGCGCTGGATGCCTGGATCGCGGAGGGCAGCAATCGGTTTCACGTCGAAGTTGACACCGGGATGTCCCGCACCGGGTTCCGCTGGGACGATCAATCGGGCTGGCATGATCGGCTCCGAGGGGCATCGGGGTTGGAAGGCGTGTTCACCCATTTCTACTCCGCCGAGAGCGACAGCAAGTCGGTCGACACTCAGTGGGAGCGGTTGCAGCAGGTTGTCGCATCGCTGTCGGGGAAGAGTCTTCTGGTGCACGCGGCCAATAGCGCAGCAGCCCTGCGCGGTCGTGCCTATGCCGGAGATCTGGTACGCCCCGGCATCTTTCTCTACGGAGGAGGAGCAGGAGGCCCGGTTCCCGAACCCGTCGTCAAGCTGCGCACTCGGGTCGTGGCGACCCGCCGGGTCAGCCCAGGCGATACCGTGAGCTACGGCGCCACGTGGACCGCTCCCGCAGAGACCCTGATCGCAACACTCGGCATCGGCTACGCCGACGGAGTACCTCGCAGCCTGGGCAATTCCGGCATCGTAGAGCTGCGAGGAAAACTCGCTCTGGTCGTCGGGCGGGTGACCATGGATTACACGATGGTCGCCTGTGAGGGTCCCTGTGCGGTGGGAGATATCGCGACCGTTTACGGCGGACTCGTCTCGCTGGACCAGCAGGCTGAGCGAGCGGGGACCATTTCCTACGAACTCCTCACATCGATCGGCGCGCGACTGCCGCGCTCCTATGTCTGAGCCACGATCGGAACGATGAACCCACACTTTGCTTCGCTGGTCACCGGCCTCGCTTATCAGGCGGATCAGGCCCTCAACGGGAACATTCCTCCGCATCCTGGAGGCGAGCCGGTCAACGCGCGCGATGTGGCGCGGACCCTGATCGACACGCTGGTCATGCTGGAAGAGAAAACCGCGGGGCACCTGGACGAGGACGAGTCGAAACTGCTCGCAAGCGCCCTCACCGCCTTGCGGTTCCGGTTCGTATCCACGGAAAAAAGAAATTGAAGATGTCAGATTTCAGATTTCAGATTTGTGACCGCATTGCAGCCCATCCGCTGTTAAATCCTCAATCTGACATCTTCAATTTTCAATTTGCTTTGTTCAATCTTCAATCTGAAATCTTAAATCTTAAATCACCGGGATTCGTCCCATGAAACGCGCCGCCCTCATTGTCCTGGACGGCGTCGGTATCGGGCCCGCCCCCGACACCGACCAGTACGGCGATACCGGCAGCGACACGCTCGGAAACGTCTCGCGAGCGGCGGGTGGCCTTGAGCTTCCTCACCTCGAGGCGTTGGGACTCGGCTGCTGCGCCCCTCTCGCCGGAGTGCGTGCGGTAGAAGAGCCCAGGGCGGCCTGGGGCGTCGCCCAGCCGATCAGCGCGGGAAAGGACAGCACAACCGGTCACTGGGAGCTTTGCGGCCTGGTGATCGAGAAGCCATTCCCCACCTACCCGAACGGTTTCCCTCAGAGCTTCCTCGACGAATTCTCGGTGCGGACCGGCCGCTCGGTGCTGGGCAATCGAGCCGCCTCCGGGACCGCGATCATCGACGAGCTCGGTGCCGAACACATGCGCACCGGCGCCTGGATCCTCTACACCTCGGCCGACAGCGTCTGCCAGATCGCAGCCCATGAGGCCGTGGTCCCGCTTCATGAGCTTTATCAGGCATGCCGGGTCGCGCGCGAGCTGCTCAGCGGGACCGATGGAGTCGCCCGGGTCATTGCGCGCCCATTCATCGGGTCGCCGGGCGCCTGGCAGCGCACGGCGCACCGGAAAGACCTGAGTCTACCGCCGCCGGGTCCGACACTGCTCGATCACCTGGCCGATGTCTATGTACCACGTATCGGCATCGGAAAGGTGGACGATCTCTTCGCCGGACGCGGAATCACCAGCATTCACATGGCGAAGAACGCCGAGGCCTATCAGGGAATCATTTCAGGCCTGCGGAACATGGCTCGCGGCCTGCTGTTCGCCAACGTGGTCGAGTTCGATCAGACCTGGGGGCACCGCAATGACCTCGCGGGATACGTGGCCGGGCTGCGGGAACTCGACGCCGCGATCCCCCATTTGCTGGCGCCTGTACGGGAGGACGACCTCGTTATCTTTACCGCCGATCATGGGAATGACCCGACGACCCCCTCGACGGATCATTCTCGCGAGGTGGTGCCGGTGCTGGTGTACGGCCCGCGAATACGCCGGCGTCCCCTTGGAGTACGCTCGACGTTTGCGGACATCGGGCAGACGGTCGCAGAGTTTCTCGGCGCGGCGCCCCTGCCGGCCGGCCGATCGTTCCTGACGGAGATCTGGGATGGATGACGTCCTCCTGCGAGCTGCTCGCGAGGCGCAGGCGCGTGCCTATTGCCCTTACTCGCGGTTCGCGGTGGGTGCGGCACTCGAGGCCGAGGACGGACGGATCTTCGTCGGATGCAATGTGGAGAATGCGTCGTACGGCTTGACCCAGTGCGCCGAGCGCGCCGCGGTCACTGCAGCCGTTGCCGGAGGAGCGAGACGCTTTCGTCGCTTGGTGCTGGTCACCGAAGCGGAAACTCCGGCGCCGCCCTGTGGCGCGTGCCGGCAGGTGCTGGTCGAGTTCGGGAGAGACTTGAAGATCGAGAGCGTTGGGCCCGCCAGCCGGCGGGAGTGGCTGCTGGCGACGTTGTTGCCTGAGCCATTCGACCGCGGCTCTCTGGGTGTCGGCTGAACCTTGTTCAAAAAGACTGAATGGGACTGAAGAAACTCCTTCTTGGATGGGTCATTGTGGCGCTGGTCGTGGCTGCCTGTCAGGAACAGCTGACGGCGCCAGCCGACTGTCCCGCTCTGTGTCCGGGTGGCTACATCATTCGGGATACGGTGCTCGATCCGATTCCCGATGCCGACAGCAGTTACGAGGGATACGTGCTTCCGGGGCAGGGCACCACCATTCGCGTCTCGAATGGGCTTCCCGCCAGCGAAGACCGCGGGGTGATCCGGTTCAACTCCCGCCCGGACTCATTGTTCCTCCGCGACACGCTGCGAACCTACACCATCGATTCGGCGACGATCGAGTTCACCATCACCCGCCGCGACACGACCGTCGGCGGGCTCAAGATGTATCTCTACCGCCTGCCGGCGACGACCGACACCTCGGCCACCTTTGCTCAAGTGGCCCCGGACCTGACTCCGGCCAACCTGTTGGACAGTGTCCTGGTGGACGACACCTCGGACACGCCGCTGGTGAAGGTGGTGTTCAAGGACACCACGACTTACAAGGTGGATATTCCCGCGGCGGACAGCGGAGTTCTCGCCATAGGACTGGCTATGGCGGCAGCCTCGCCGACAGGAGTGCGGGTCGGCACCATCCTGACCGGTTCCGCCGCGCCGGTCTTCACCACCTACGTCAACGTGGACATCGCGGATACCACACTGCAGAAGCGAACGATTCTGCTCAACCCGAAGTTCAGCGATTTTGTCTCCCAGAACCCGCCGAC
>DATIOP010000091.1:0-2978 GCA_035472975.1 Gemmatimonadales bacterium | reverse complement strand
ACGATACAACCATCTACCACCGGTTTCATGCGCTCCCACATCCGGGGGAAGACACTTTGTCCGCCGGCACCATCCACGAACGATGCCTTCCAGTCCTTGAAGGACTGAGGGGAGCCGCTAGCGAGGGAGAGTGACAGCGGGGCAGCGGTCTCCGGTTCGGCGCCCCACACCTTGATCTCGGGCTTGATGGCTCTCATGGCACTCGCGACGCCGGTGATGAGTCCACCGCCACCAATGGCGGCGATAACTGCTGCCGTCTCCGGCGCGTCCTCCAAAATCTCCAACCCCATCGTCGCGTGCCCGGCGATGAAATTGTCATCATCGAAGGGGTGAATGAAGGTTCCTTCGACTCCGGCATAGGTCCGCTCGTCGAGCGCCTTCCAGGCCACCTGGTAGGGCACGAGTACCAGTTTGGCGCCGAGCGCCTTCATCCGTTCGAGCTTTGAGGCGGGAGCGGTTTCGATCGCGACGACGGTGCAGGGGACACCGGCTGCTCTCGCGGCGTAGGCGACTCCCTGTCCCGCGTTGCCGGCGCTGATGGTCCAGACACCGCGCTTTCGTTCCGAGTCGGACAGCATGGCGACCGCGTTGGCCGCGCCGCGCAGCTTGTAGGCATTGATGGGCTGAAGCACTTCGAGTTTGAGCCGAATGTCTGGAAAGCCGGGTCCGAGCTCGAGACGGACCAGCGGCGTACGGAAGATGGTCCCCGCGATGCGACGCTGGGCTTCGCGAATCTCGGCGAGGTCTATGGGACGAACGGAGTCGGCGGTTTTCATCTCCGCTCCAGAAGCGTCCGCCAATTCCCGACTCCCCGGATCTCGTTCGGCATTTCGACGCGCAGAAAAACGAACCGATCTCCATGGGGGTCGTAATCGTAGTTGGCATGCGGATCCGACTCCTCGTATTTCGTGACGGTGAAAACCGTGTCGCGTGCCGTCACCCGAAGCGGATCGAGAGAAAGAGTCGCGACCATGAGATGGCCGTCCGAGCCCGGAGCGCGATAGAACAGTTCGCGGTCTCCATTACCCCAGACTGCCTCACTGCCTCCGGCCGTTGAGACCTGGAGCCGGGCGCCGCCCTCGAGGCGCCGTACATAAATCTCTTCCCGGCCCGACTCGTTGGATGCCCAGGCCAGCCAGTGACCATTGTGGGAGAGGGCGAGGTCGGTTTCCTGGAACTGAGTGTTCAGGAGAGGAACTGGCTTGCGCTTGCGAGGAATGAGCCAGGCGTCGGCTCCGGTCGCTGAATCCACCGCATAGGCCAGGACCAGGCTTCGATCCGGAGTCACCGCCTCCGGAGCGGCGAGACCCGGCGTGTTGGAAATGGTATCCAGCGCCGCGCTCCCATCGGTCCGGCGTGAGTACAACGTGATGAGCGTATCGCGGTCACCCGCCGCGGCATAGACCACGGTTCTGCCGTCGGACGCCCATATCGCATCGTGTCCGTTCCGTTCAAACGAAAGGCGGGACAAGGTGCGCTGCTCCAGATCATAGACCCAGACATCGCGACCCGAGGCACGGGTGATGTCAACAGTCAGCTCCGACCCATCGGGCGAGAAGCGCGGCCGGTGAAAGATTCCGCTGGTATCGGTCAGGATCTCTTCTTGTCCACGGCGGTTCACCAGCGTGAGGTGGTTGGTTCCCGCCGCGGGTACATAGATCAACGTTCCTCCGCCGAGGGCGCTCTGGCTCTGACGGTACCCGCCGCTCACGCCGAGCCGGACGCCGGTTTGCAGTTGGGTCAGGTCGCCGTCCACCCGTCCCTGCTTTACGTCGAAAGGGACGGCGTACAGTGTGGTCCCGACCTGGACCAGAAGCTGACCGTCTGCGTACATGATGTCGTCGAGACCATCGGGCAATCCTTCAATCGTCTCCCACTTACCGATGCGCTGGTTCAACCGCTCGGCGTGACGGCCGCCGATGTCGCTCAAGGCGAGAACGGAGCCATCCAGTAGCATGGTGGCGACTCCCGGAAAGCCTAGCGCGCCAAGCACGCGCCCCGAACTGCTGGTCGGCGGAATCAGCTCCAACCCGCGGAGAGTCGAGACGACGAGGCCTTGGGAACGCCATTCCAGCGTACAACAGACGACATTGGTCGCGACTCTGACTGCCTGCAGGCCACTCAGCGAGACCCGGTAAAGCGCGGTGCCGGCGCTGGTGGTGTAAGCGAGGGTTTTCCCGTCGGGAGAAAACACAGGCCCCTGATCCGCTCCCTCGGTTCCAGGAATCGCGGTGGATGTGAAGCTGTCGAGCCGACGGACGAAAATCTGGAGTCCGCCACTCCCCCGGCCCACATACGCGATGGTTTGGCCATCGGGTGAGATGCCAATGTTGCGTGCGAAAGCCAAGTCGAGGTGATGTTCATCCTCGGGCACAATCTGAAGCGCGAGACTGCTCGTGTTTCCGTTCTGACGTGACAGGGTCCTTCCAGCCAGCACGCCAAAGAGAAGGAGCGCGGCCGCGGCACCCGACAGCACCGCCGTGCGGAACATCGCGCTTCGAGGATTCGAGGACGCTGTGGTGCGCTGCCCGCTGATCATCCCCGTTCTTCGCCGGGTTCCGGTGCTGGACTCCGCGGCAAGGGCCGAGGCAAACTCCGCCGCCGTCGCAAAGCGATCCGCTGGAGTCTTCTCCAGGGCGGTAAGGACTGCTTCCTCTACGTATGGCGGGATGGTGTGGCGCTTGGGGATCAGCTCGCGGGGCTGCTCGGTTACGACTTTCGCGACAACCGCCTGTGCCGTTGGGCCGGTGAAAGGCGGTTCTCCCACCAGCATTTCGTACAATACGCATCCGAGGGCGTACACGTCGCTCCGCGCCGTGATCTCCCGCTCGCCCATCGCCTGTTCCGGGCTCATGTAGTGCGGGGTACCGAGAGACATGCCGGTCTCAGTCATCCGGGTGCCGCCCGCAGTGCTCACCGCCAGGGCGATTCCGAAATCGGCCACGAGGGCGCGCCCGTCGTGCAGCAGGATGTTTTCC
>DATIOP010000090.1:0-9932 GCA_035472975.1 Gemmatimonadales bacterium | reverse complement strand
CGAGCAGCCAGACCGGCCGCAACTCCACCAGCAGCACCGCCGAACACGAGCACAACCGCAGCCACCAATCCAGCCTCGAGTAAGGCGGACGCCAGAACCCCGCGCCGCGAGGCGCCGACCGAACGCCGTACCGCGAGCTCCGGAGCCCGCTCCGAGGCGCGCGCGGCGGAGAGCGTCAGCATGGTGAGTGCGGCGGCGGCGAGGGCGGCCGCGGCCGTGCCCAGCAGAAGCCGGAATAACTGCGTCAGAGCCACCAGTTGCCCCTCCGCCGGTGTCCGCGCATCCGGGTTCCATGGCATCCCGAGATCGGCTCCCCGAACGCTGGTAAACGAGAGACGTGTACTGTCGCTGCCGGGAATCCAGAGCGAGGTCACCGGGAGCAGCGCGATCAGGATCACGACTCCGGTCGCGGCGAGTAACAGTGCGGTGCCTCGGTACATCCGAAGCGCCGCAAGCGCCGGAGAAACCACCCGGATCAGTCTTCCCCGTCTATTCATCATGGAGCCGATCGGCTGCCTCTCGTTGAGCTTCGGTGGTCACCCGATGAGTTACTGGGCGGACGGCGGCGCTGGCTGCATCAGCAGGCGAGTGAGCTTCCACTGGCCTTCCGGTGTCCGGCGCCAGCGCGCTACGTACCGGCCGCTGAATTTCCCCGGCAGCTGATCCTGCACCCTGGCCACTTGGGAAAAAGATCCCCACTGATAGGCCGTGGTCCCGAAGATCTCGACGTCATCACTCACCGTGGAAGCCGAATCCACCACGACCTTGCCGTCGAATTGGGCGAGAAACTCCCGGATTTCCTTTGGTCCGCGGAGGGGGGCCATTCCCGCTTCGAGCAGCTCACCGTCCTCGGTGTATCGCGGCGATTGAATCCGACGCTACCGTTCTGATCAGAGCGGTGTAGTGCTCCATCGCGGCGACGACTGCCCCACGTGCGGTGGAGTCTTCGGAGCTGGTCCGACCAACCGTACAGGCCGACACAAACACGACGAGAGCAACGGCGGCTCGGTGACGATTCATGGGGATTCCGCTGCGTCGGAGCGCGGGGAGAACCTGAGGTCAAGCTACACTCACGGGGCCGCGTGGGAAGCGACCGGCCGTTTCAATCAGAACGTGGA
Organism: Gemmatimonadales bacterium; assembly: GCA_035472975.1. Taxonomy (GTDB): domain Bacteria; phylum Gemmatimonadota; class Gemmatimonadetes; order Gemmatimonadales; family GWC2-71-9; genus DATBGE01. Next base: position 8,814 of record DATIOP010000090.1, on the reverse strand, counting down.
CCGCTTCCATCCCGGGACGAAGAGTGGAGTGCTCGCCACCCGGCGGGCGACCTCGAAGTGCGGTGCCACCAGGTCGGCCAGCTGCTGGGCGACCGCGAGGTCGGTCCGGCCGAATGCAGTCCCGGGAGAAGTCATGGCCATGGCGCCGATGATCGTTCCGCCTACCCGGAGTGGTACCACCAGTACCGACAACGGCGGGGAGTCTTGCGAGCTCACCAGGTAAGGAATCTCCCCCCGCACGACCCGCGCGACGCCGGTACCTTCGATCGGTTCCTGCGGAAGGTCTGCCAGCGGAGTGGCCTGACCCGGTTTCACTACAGCGACACGGCCCTCGTTGGTGAGCCTCACCGCGAACTCGATCGCGTTGACCGGCAGCAGCTCCGAAGCCGATTTCACAAAGCGCCGCGTCGCTTCGCCGAGTAAAGGCGTAGTTGCCAGCTCCTCAGCGATCCGACTCAGATGCATCGGGATATGACGGAGCAGGTCGAACTGTCCCCGAAGGACCTGGTGTTGCCAATCCATGACGAAGACGTCGACCCGGGGCGCAATCAGCGCGCCGATCGTGTCGAGCAACATCAGGTCACTCTCTTCGTAGAGGCCCGGCCCGGCGCTGCCGAGGAGCAGGTAACCGACCGGGCGCTCGACGACCCGCAGCTGCACCCCGATCAGCGACCGCGCCTTCTCCTCACCCCCGGTAACGTGTGCCAGCTCCGGCATCGGACCCCGGGAATCGGACGCACCGTCGCGCACCAGCACCTGGCTGATACCGACGAACAGGCGTTTCGGATCAAACGCGTCGGGTGAGAGAACCAGCTTGGGATCGGCCCAAAGCGGGCCGTGACCATGGAGGCCCAGACGGTAGTGCTGGTCTTCGGGTGAGTTTCCGATCATCAGCTCGATACCGTCGTGCGGCAGGACGTGCTGGATCGCGAAGGAAACCGCGAGCATGAAATCTCGAGGCGTGCCCGCGCCCGTGGTGGCTTCCGCCAGAGCGCCGTAGAGTGCGTTGAGTTCCTGGGCCTCCTGCTCCTCCGCACGGAGGGGAGCACTCGCCGCCTGAGTCTTGACCGTCTCGACTTCGGAATCGCTTGAGGCATCGGCCGCGACCGGCTCCTCGGCTGCTTCAGAGGAATGACCCGCCCGGGAGTAGCGCGCCAGCATGGGCGCCATCGCCTCCGCCGCCGATTCGACCACCGCTACTTCCCGCATCCCATACAGGTCGGGGCGGAAACCCGCGATCAACAGCAGTCCCACGTCATTGGGGCCGTGACGAATCGGGCGACAAACCACCGAGCCGTAGCGGGCGGACTGCACCCGGTCTTCGATCAGGGCCAGCTCGTGCGGATCGAGGAATGGATTGGGATGCGGAACCCGCAGATCGTCCGCGGCCAGCTCTTCGGGCGCGATCAGCGACGGCTCTCCACTCGGCGAGTACACCCACAGAGCGAAGAGGTCGTGTGGAAGCTCGAACTGCAGCGCATCGGACACCGCCTCATACCAGGTCCGCAGCGCCTCCAGGTCAGGGACCCGGTTGCGGCTGTGAAGGATAGGGAAGAGGAAGGCAAAGTCCGCTGCGTCTTGGGACATAGGCCCCTAAAGGTGCAGGTCTTGTGCCCCCCATCGCTATCCCGGAAGTCGGTCCCGCTGAGGGTGCCAATCTGCCCCGTACGAGGGAAAGACAGGGCCCGGCTGTGATACCGGAGTGATAGTTTAAGCTATTGATGGAATTGACGTTACGACATCAGAACCAGCCGCCATCCCCCGGCAGCTCCAAGTGTCTGCCACCCTGGCGGCCCGCACCCTGTCCTACAAACAGGCTGTACTCCGTGACTCTTCTGCCGACGGTACCCGTATTCTACGCCAGTCCCAACTAGCACTCACGAGGTTCCATGCTCGGCCGATTCACCCCGGCAGCCATCGGGCTGCTCGCTGTAGCTCCCCTACAAGGGCAAGCGCAGGACAGCCTGCTCGTGATTCGCGCCGGCCATCTCGTGGACGTCCAGCGCGGCACCCTGGAAGGACCGACGCTCATCCTGATCAAGGGCGAGCGGATCGTTCAGGTGAGCCCAGGAGGGACCGTCCCGGCTGGAGCCCGGGCAATCGATCTCTCGAAGCTCACGATCATGCCCGGGTTGATCGACGCCCACGTTCATCTCACGATCGGAACTCCCGACAGTACTGCGCTGGCGACGCTCCGTGCGGGTTTCACTACCGTCCAGGACCTCGGTGCCCTCAATCACGCCAATCTCGATCTACGCAACGCGATCGAGAGCGGGAAGATGATCGGGCCGCGAATTCACTCTGCCGGATCCTGGATCGGAGTGAAGGGAGGGATCTGTGACTTTGATGGACGAGGCGTCAGGGGCGAGAACGAATTCGCGGTGCGCACGCGGGAAGACATCGCCAACGGCGCCGACCTGATCAAAGTCTGTGTCACCGGATGGCCGGCCGACGGCTACCGTTTTCCGGACTCGGTTGAGATCACCGAGGCCGAGTTGGCCGCGGTGGTAAGGGAAGCGAAAGCCGCGAACAAGAAGGTGATCGCCCACGCGATCGGACGCCGTGGGGCCTTCATGGCTGTCTCCGCTGGTGTCGAGGCCCTTGCTCACTCGGCATTCCTGGACAGTACTACGATTGCAATGATGAAAACTCGCGGGGTCTACCTGATTCCTACCCTTCTCTCATTCCAGGGCGACAGCCCGGCGTTGTTGGCACTTCAGAAAGAGATGCGGATGATTCTGGCGAGCGGTGTTCCCATCGCGATGGGAACCGACGCGGGGGTTACACCTCATGGCGGGAACGCCGTGGAGCTGCAGACCATGGTCGCAGCCGGAATGCCTCCTCTCTCCGCCATCCGCTCGGCCACGAGTAACGCTGCTGCTCTCCTCGGAATGGCGGAGTCGATCGGGAGCATCTCTCAGGGGACGATGGCAGACCTGATCGGGGTCGAGGGCAACCCGCTGGAAGACGTGCGCACGCTCCAACACGTCCTTTTCGTCATGAAGGCGGGGCGGACCTACCTCACGCCTTAGCTTCCTCCGCACGCTGATCCCGAGACTGGAGTGCGGCCTGGTACTCGCGCGTGAGGCGAGCCATCATTTCGTCTCTCTTCGCGTAGAGGCGTTTGGGAGTCCGTGGCTTGTGCCGAGCGAGCGCGTAGCTTGTGAGAAGCGGTAACGCGACCGAGTTGTCGAGATAGCACACGACCGTCCCCGGCAGCATCGTCGGATCGATCTTCCCCCAACTGACCGCCTCGGCAGGGGTGGCGCCGGACAACCCGCCAGTATCAGGCCGCGCATCGGTCAGCTGCAGGAAGAAATCGTGCCCCTTCTCATCGATCCCCAGCACTTCCTGGATTTGTGGCTCGGTCTGTAGCAGGAAATTCTTGGGGCTCCCACCGCCCACGATGAGCGCTCCACTCTTGCCGCCGGTGCGTTTGGCGTGGAGGACGATCGCAGCCGTCTCGTTCACGTCGGCGCTTACGTCGAACCGGAGCTGGCTGCCGGCCAGGGCCTGCTCTGCGACGTTCATCCCGATCGAACTGTCGCCCGGAGAGCTGGTGTAGATCGGCACCTCCAGCGCGTGGGCCGTCGAGAGCACCGAGCGTCGCTCCAGCCCCAGCGCCTTCTCCCGCTCGCGCAGGTACCCGCCCAGCAGGTAGTGGTACTCCGCCGTGCTCATGGAACGCTGGAACTCCGGCCGAGCCGACACGTCGCGCACGAATGCGTCGGTGGACAGGAGCACCGAGTAGTCGAAAAAGATGTCGTAGATCCGCACGACCCCCTTGTCGCGCAGCTCCACGTCGTCGGCGTGCGGGGTCCCCTGATGCATCGCGAGACCCAGCGCGAAGTGCGCGTCGTGATAGAGATTGGCGCCAGTGGAGATGATCCAGTCCACGAAGCCGGCCTCCATCAGCGGGATGAGACTGCTCATCCCGAGCCCCGCGGGGGTCATCGCCCCGGTAAGGCTCATCGCGACCGTGACCTCCGGCTCCAGCATCCGCTGGGTGAACAGGAGACAGCCTTCCCGAAGCCGGCCGGCGTTGTAGGCAAAGAACGCGTTGTCGATCAGGTCGGCCACGGATTCATGGCCGGTGATTCCGGTCGGATCGATCCGGCGGCCGCGCAGGTACTGGGCGCTGGGTCGTGTCATCGCTTATCCCACACGATTGGTAGTACCGTTTGCTTTTGCCGCGGCGATGATGCGCACCACCTCCCGCGGATCATCCGTCACATGAAACAGGGCGAGGTCGGTCTGGTCGATCTTCCCTTCGACCGCCATGGTAGACCGGAGCCACTGCACCAGACCTTCCCAGTAGGCAGCGCCGAACAAGACGACCGGGAAGCTGCTGACCTTCCCGGTCTGGATCAGCGTCAGGGCCTCGAACAACTCGTCGAGGGTCCCGAACCCACCTGGGAAGACCACAAAGGCCATCGAGTATTTCGCGAACATCATCTTCCGCACGAAGAAGAAGCGGAAATACATGCTGCGCCGGACGTACTGGTTGGTGCCCTGCTCGTGCGGTAGTTCGATGTTGCACCCCACGGAGAGACCGTCTCCTTCGACCGCTCCCCGGTTGGCGGCTTCCATGATCCCCGGCCCGCCACCGGTGATGATCGGGAAGCCTGCCTCAGCCAGCAGCCGGGCCGTTTCTACCGCCGCCGCATAGTGGGGATCGTTGATCGGGGTGCGGGCCGATCCGAAGATCGCCACCGCGTCCTGCACATCGCCCAATTTTTCGAATCCTTCGACGAATTCCCCCATGATGCGGAGGACTCGCCAGGGATCCGTCTTCCGCAGCGCATCGGGCCGTTCCTGGAGCTGGGCGCTTTCCAGGATCTCCTCGTCGGCGGTGGGACCCCGAGGGCGATCGCGGTGCTGCAGCCGGGGATCGAGCGGTTTACTCACGGGGCAGACACTCGAGCAGAGCCCGGTGGTCGTCGGGCGTGTTGTAAAAGTAGGGCGAGACTCGCACGTGACCGGGCCGCGAATCCACGATGAATCCCTGAGCCGCGAGCCGGCGCACGTCCTCCTCCGGCGCCTTCCGCGGGAACATCACGATGGCACTCCGTTCCTCCGCGCGCGCGGCTACCCGGAGCATGAAGCCCCGAGCGCGCGCTTCGTTGATCAGGTCTTCCGTCAACGCCTGAGTCACCTCACGTACTGCCGGCAGACTGATTTCCCTTAGCATTTCCAGCCCACCGAGTTGGGCATAGACCGCGGCCATGCCCGGGGTCCCGGTATCGAAGCCCCTGGCACCGGGGCGCCGCTGGAAATGCCGGACATCGAACCGGAACGGATCACCATGGGCAAACCACCCGGTCACTCGCGGGGTCAGTCGGCTCGTCAAATCAGGGCGCACATAGAGAAACGCGATGCCGGACCCACCCAGAAGCCACTTGAGTCCGCCCGAACAATAGAAATCGAGGTCCGCCGCACGGACATCGACCGGCAGCTGTCCAGCTCCTTGATAGCCGTCGATCAGCACCAGCGCTCCCCGCCGGTGGGCAATCTCCGCGACCGCGGCGATGTCTTGAATGACACCGCTGGTGAAGAACACGTGGCTCGTTGCCACCAGCGCTGTGCGATCATCGACGGCACGCTCGATCAGCTCGAGCGGAACGTGGGTGCCGTCGGGACTGTCTACCACGACTAGCTCGACACCCTCCTGCTGCTTGGCGAGCCACTGGTACGCGACGGTGGGGAAGTCGAGACTCGTTACCACCACCTTCGGGCGGTCACCATACTCCAGTGACTCCCCGACCACGCCGAGCACGGAGGAAAGCGACGGATGAAGCGAGACGTCCTCCGCTCCGGCACCCACGACCCAGGCGTACTCGGCACGCAGCGCTTCGACCGCCGGCAACCACTGATCGTACCAGGCCGACGCGCCACGCTGCTCCCAGAGATCGAGATACTGAGTGACCCGCAGGCGGGAGCGCTTCGAAAGGGCGCCGAGTGAACAGCTGTTGAGGTATCTCGCGTGGCCGAATACCGGGAATTCCTCGCGGTATCGCAGCAGCGCGTGTGCGGGAGCCGCGGCTACGGACATGGGCGGGGAATATACCGTCGGGCTCGGTGATTCGCCCGGCACGATGTATCTTTGCGCCTATGGCGGCGCCGGATTCCTGGTGGTCCCTCTTCCCGCGGCTGGCCGGACGTGCCGTGCTCAATCCGCGGATCGCATGGGACCTGCTGACGCTCACCTGGGCGTTCCGGCGCCGCCGCTGGTGGGCCGCTCCGCCCTTCCTTCCTGTCCCCGATCGAACCTATCTCGAGTGGCGTATGCATACCGCCTATGGCGAGGAACGACGGATTCCCCCCGCCGATGACGTGATCAGGTTCGCCCGTTGGCGCCGTGAGATCCTGAAGCTGTGACGTCTCCGCCCCAAGTGGTGATTGTGGGCGGAGGCTTTGCCGGGCTGTATGCAGCCAAGGGCCTGAGTCGCGCCCCGGTTCGCGTGACTGTGGTGGATCGGCACAACCACCACCTGTTCCAGCCGATGTTGTACCAGGTGGCGACTGCGGGATTGTCCGAAGCGGACATCGCCTCCCCCATCCGCTCAGTCCTGCGACAACAGGCAAACACCGAGGTCCTCCTTGGGGACGTATCAGAAGTCCGGCCCGGGAAGCGGGAGATCGCCGTTAATGATGGTAGTATTCTAAACTACGACTATCTCATTCTTGCGGCCGGGGCGCGCCACTCGTATTTCGGCCACGACGAGTGGGAGATTCTGGCGCCGGGCCTCAAGAGCCTGGAGGACGCCGAGGAGATTCGTCGCCGGGTCTTGCTGGCCTTCGAGCGAGCGGAGCGGGAGACGGACTCGGCTCGCCGGCATGCCCATCTCACCTTCGTCGTGATCGGCGGCGGAGCCACGGGCGTAGAAGTTGCCGGCGCTCTTGCTGAAATCCGGTCCTTTGCGCTGCGCCGGGACTTCCGTCGGATCGATCCACGAGAAGCGACAGTGATGCTGCTGGAGGGGGGTCCGCGGATTCTGCCCTCCTACCCTCCGGAGCTGAGTCAGCGCGCCAAGGAGCAGTTGCGGCGGCTCGGAGTCGAAGTGCGGGAGTCGATGTTAGTCACGGATGTGCGTCCCGGGTTTGTCTCCGCCGGCGGTTGGACCATCCCGACTGGCACGGTGGTGTGGGCCGCTGGCAATGTCGCGAGCCCCTTACTGAAATCACTCGACGTACCACTCGATCGCCAGGGCCGAGTCCTGGTTGAGCCCGACTGCACCGCTCCGGGTCATCCCGAAATCTTCGTGCTGGGTGACGCGGCAGCCTATGTTCACCAGGGAGATCAAACTCTGCCCGCTATCTCTCCGGTTGCCATCCAGATGGGCCAGTACGCGGCCCGCGCCATTCAGGGCGACCTCGCCGGTCGCCCCAGAGTGCCCTTTTCCTATTGGGACAAGGGCCAGCTTGCCGTCATCGGTCGGGGACGCGCCGTGGCCGATCTGGGACGTTTCAGATTCGGCGGGTTCTTCGCGTGGCTCATTTGGATTTTCGTGCACATTTTCTATCTGATAGGGTACCGTAATCGCCTCATCGTACTCTTCGAGTGGGCCTGGGCGTACTTCACTTACCAGCGCGGCGCACGACTGATCACCGGGGCTTGGGCGCCAGCCCTACAACTGCCTCCCTCACGTCCGAGCGACCTGTGAACCGCACTAGCCGGGTGTTGTTGCGGATAGGCCTTGCCTTGTCCTGCTTCGTCGGCACCCTCTCGGCCCAGGCCAAGCCGTTCCAGCGGGCACTGGTCCTGACCGGTGGCGGCTTCAAGTTCATGTACGAGTTCGGGGTCTACGACGCGTTGGTGGATCGAGGCTGGAAACCCGACGTCATCATCACCACCTGCGGCGCCGCGGTGGTGGGCGCCGTGATTCACGGCGTACCGGACCGGACCGAGCGGCTAGCCGTGTTGCAATCTCCCGCGATGCTCGAAGCGTTCCGCGCGTTCAAGCTCAAGCGCGGCGGATTTCGGGACATCGAGCGACTGATCCGGAAGCTTTCGCATTATCAGACCGGGTGGCAGACCAACAGCGATGTGGTGCCGGACCTCTTTTCCCTGACGCTCTTTGACGACGATTCCATCCGCCTTCCGTTCTGGCAAAAGTCCTTCGCCGATCGAGGCCCCGATGATCCCCATATCGTCGTGGTTGGAGCGACGGCAGCCTTCTCACCCCACGACGTGGAAACCCCGCGTAAGGGACGCAAACTTTATGAGGAGACCTATTTCACCGACCCCGAGATTGCCAAGCTGATCGAGGGATTCAAATCCCCGATCGGCCAGGCCTATCCCAATAGCGCAGTCTCGGTCGATACGAAGGTCTTTACCGACTTCTCCGTCGGTGATGCCGCCTCCATTTCCATCCGCGATCCTTTCCTGATGAAGCCCCTCCATCGGGAAGGTCAGTACTTTACCGGGGGGAACATCGACCTTTACCCGCTCGAGCTGGCCCGCCATCTGGCGTCCGAGGTCGTGATGACGTTCAATTCCGGAATGGTGGATTTCGAGCTTCTCGCGATCGACGTGACCCTGGGCTACAACATGAACGACCGGCTGCGGACCATCACAGGGCGGAGCGTGGACCATTGGGTGGATGCGACCGGGATCAAGCCCCGTGATTTCACTCTCGATCCAACGTTGAGGCGCGGCTTTCCCAAGCTCTTTGAGGTGGAGCAGAATTATCCTCGGGATCAGCACCTGCCCATGACAGACAGCAATGGCCGACCGGGCAGGAAGACGTACGTCGTCACGGCCGAGATGGAATTCATGAGGCGCGCGCTGGTCGCCTACGATCGCGGATACGA
>DATIOP010000089.1:0-2879 GCA_035472975.1 Gemmatimonadales bacterium | reverse complement strand
GGTACTAGGTACTCGGTACTAGGTACTATTAATCATGAAACTGACAACATCCTTCACTCTCGGAAATTTCCGCTGCCATCTACTCGAGGGTGGCCGGCAACGGCTGGACGGCGGTGCCATGTTCGGCGTCGTCCCCAAGCCGCTCTGGTCGAAGAAGATTCCGGCCGATGAGCGTAACCGGATTCCTCTCACCATGCGTTGTCTCCTGGTGGAGCATCCGGATGGCTTGGTTCTGGTGGACACGGCGCTGGGAGACAAGGAAGATGACAAGTTCATCGACATCTACGCGGTCGAGAACGCCGGCAATCCGGGCCCCACACAGTTAGAGGATGCCTTGCGCGCCGCGGGGCACCAGCCCCAGGACGTGCGTTGGGTGATCAATACCCATCTGCACTTTGATCATGCGGGTGGGAATACCATCAGGGCGAACGGGGCGAACCGGTCGGACCAGGCGGACGGAGCGTCGGGAAGCTTGTCCGCCCCGCCGGCCTCGTCTGTCCAGCTCGCCTTCCCTAATGCGACCTATATCGTCCAGAAGAACGAACTCGAATTCGCCCGGCACACCAACGAGCGGACGCGGGCGAGCTACCTCTCCCACAACTTCGAACCGGTCGCCGAAGCGGGACGCTGGAAACTGGTCGAGGGCAACGTGGAGCTGCTGCCCGGAATCTCGACCCGGCTCACGCCAGGCCATGTGCCGTGGCATCCGAGCATCGTCCTCTCGAGCGGCGGGGAGACGGCGATTTACCTGGGCGACCTCATCCCGACCAGCGCCCACCTGCCGCTGGCCTACATCATGGGATACGACCTCGAGCCTCTGCGGACCCTGGAATCGAAGCGGGCCCTGTTCCGAGAGGCGCTGGGGGGCGACTGGCTCCTCATCTTCGAGCACGACAGCCAAGTCGCGATGGGGCGGGCCGTGCCGGATGGGCGGGGAGTAGGCCTTGGCGAAGTGGTTACCAGCCCCAGAGCGTAGAACCAAGGGGAAGTGGCGCAACCGTTGACCCACCACAGGGTTCCCACTAGCTTGCTCCCCAAGTGAGGGCCTCAGGGCTCTCCACCCCCAGCCCCCCCGATAGTCGCGGCGGCGCGAACGGGTCCTTGAGCAGCGCATCACGGCGGGGCCGACCCGTTCCGTCTCCTGTTCCCGGACACCCGAATTCGCCCTGGGTGTCCGGTTTCTTTTTGCCAGAGGTGTGAGGCCTGTCGACAAACGAGCGTGAACGTCGCGTCCGCGTGAATCGGATGATCCGCATCAGTCCCGTGCGGGTCATCACCAACACGGGAGAGCAACTGGGGGTCCTGCCGATCGAAGAGGCCCTCGCCGCTGCTCTGGAGCGCGGACTGGATCTGGTAGAGGTGGCCCCGATGGCTCGGCCCCCCGTGGTCAAGATCATGGACTACGGGAAGTACAAGTTCGAAGAGGCCAAGGCAGCGCGGGCGGCGAAGAAAAAGCAGCATGTGATCCAGATCAAGGAAGTGAAGTACCGGCCTGGGATCGACGATCACGACTTCGATTTCAAGACCCGGCACGCGCGGGAGTTCCTGACCGAGGGGAACAAGGTCAAGGTGACCATGATGTTCCGCGGCCGGCAGATCGCGCATCTGGAGTTTGGCAAGGCGGTGATTGACCGAGTGGCCACCAGCCTGGCCGATATCGGCAAGATCGAGCAGGAGGCGAAGCTCGAGGGCCGCAACATGGTGATGGTGCTGGCGCCGAAGTAGACGGTTTGACGGAAAGACGGCTAGGGCCACGCCGACCGTCAAACCGTCTGACCAGGGAATCGACGCTCAATAGGAGCTGCAATGCCGAAAATGAAGACCAAGCGCGCCGCGATGAAGCGCTTTATCAGGACCGGGACGGGGAAGCTGAAGCGCTTCCACGCCAACCACACGCATATCCTGACGAAGAAGACGCGGAAGCGTAAGAACCGGCTCAAGAAGGCGGATTACGTGAGCTCGGCCGATTTCCCGCGCGTGAACCGCCTGCTGCAGGCGTAGGAGGATTCCGCCATGCCACGCGTGAAGAGCAACGTCGCGCACCACGCGCGCAAGAAGAAGATCATGCAGGCGGCGAAGGGCGCCCGCGGTGCCCGGAGCAAGCTCTACAAGCCTGCCAAGGAGACCGTCGAGCGGGGCATGCAGTACGCCTACCGCGACCGGCGCAAGAAGAAGGGTGAGTTCCGCCGTCTGTGGATCACCCGGATCAATGCCGCCGCCCGGATGCACGGCTTCAACTACAGCGGCCTGATGGCGGCGCTCAAGAAGGCCGGTGTCGAGATCAACCGGAAGGTGCTGGCCGATCTCGCGGTGAAGGACATCGACGCCTTCGCCAAGATCACCGAAGTCGCCAAGGCGGCGAGCTAGAACAGCAGGTGTCAGATGTCAGGGGCCAGGGGTCAGGTGACTGGCCTCTGGCCCCGTATCGTTTGACCCAATCCGTCACCTCCGTGCGCCATGGCCAACGCGCCTGATTACAAGGCTCTCACCGTTCTCGAGCCGATCGCTCGGGAGCTCGCCCGCATCCCGACGCTGGGGTCCGACGAGCTCGAGGCGCTCTACATCGAGCTGCTCGGCCGCAAGCAGGGAAGTCTCACGGCGGTTCTCAAGACGCTTCCCACTCTGTCACCCGCAGAGAAGGCCCAGCTGGGGTCCGGAGCCAACGCGCTCAAGCGCGATCTCGAAGCCGCGTTTGACGAGCGTCGCCAGGCGCTCAAGAGTGAGACTCAGGCCCGGGCTCGTGAAGGTGGGGATCTCACCATGCCGGGGCGCGGCCGCTGGATCGGAGCGGAGCATCCCGTCACCCGGGTCACCGAGGAAATCGTCCAGATCTTCCACGGGCTGGGCTTCGCCCGCGCCACGGGACCGGAGATCGAAAC
>DATIOP010000088.1:0-4760 GCA_035472975.1 Gemmatimonadales bacterium | reverse complement strand
CCGACCGGAAGCCGGTGCCCACCGGGGTGGTGAGCGGCCCCTTCAACGCCAGCTTGCGATGCCGGATGCTTTCGATCGTGGCATCGGGCAGTGGCGTGCCGGTGGCATCCACTGCGGTCACGCCCGCCAGTTGTTCGTCCCACTCGAACGAGACCCCGGTGGCCTTGAGCACCTTCACCGTCTCCGAGGTGATCTCGGGGCCGATGCCGTCGCAGGGAATCAACGTCGCGTCATAGGTCACTGCGACAACTCCAAGGGGAACGCTGCCTCCATGGCATTGACCAGCGCCTGTTCCGGGGTCGCTCCGCTCGCGTAGGTGACCGTCCGCCACAGCACACTGCCGAGCCGCACATCGGCCAGCACCAGCGAGGCATCGACCCGGTGTCCTACCGAATCGGTGGTGAAACTGATCGCGGCGGGGATGAAGGCGTAGCGGCCCCCGCCCCCGGCCACCGCGAGCAGGCTGCGGAGTGAGCTACGCAATGGGTCAGGCACATCGTGCAGGTCGGGAGCGCGCATGATCCCCTGACCCATGTGGTCCGGGTCGGGTGCTACGCCAACCGCCCGGTGGGCAATGCGCCGAAGTTCCGGGGGGAAGACCCACTTGGGCTCCGGGGCCCGAGCCAGAAGCTGCTGGGTGATGATCGAATCAGCCCAGTCGAGGGCGCGAAAATGGTCATTGAATGGCGGCTGACTCATCAGCTCATCGTCGCCCACCAGAATCGTAAGAGGGATGACCGCCACTGTCTGGCCGGCGAGGGGCGCGGTAGCGAGCGCGCTGATCGGCTCCGGCTTCTTTTCCTTGGGAGTGGCCTCTTCCGTCTCGTTTCTACCGCCACAGGCCAGGCCGGCGGCGAGCAGCAATAGGACCAAGCGACTGCTTCGCATGGAATGCACTTGGATGGAGGGGTTTGGCACGGGACAAAGCTAAATGGGGGACCCAGAGGACAAAAGCGGGAACAAGGGAACTGGGGACCGGAAACAGGTGTCAGGGATCAGGTATCAGGGATTAGGTATTGGAGATTGATTCGGAATTCGAAGCTAAGTCGTGGCGAGCGGATCCCTGACACCTGAACCCTGACACCTAACACCTTTGCTCTACTCCAACGACAATCCGCCATCAACAACCAGCGTCTGCCCCGTGATATGCCTGGCCTCCTCGGAACAAAGAAAAGTGATCACGTGGGCCACGTCCTCGGGTTCCGCGACCCGGCCCAGGACCGAGCTCTTCTGGGCTCGCTCGATGACCTCCTTGGGCAGCATGCGCATCCGCTCGGTACGGATGAACCCCGGGGCGATGGCGTTGACGTTCACATTGGCGGGGCCCAGCTCGACGGCGGCTGCGCGGGTCAGGCCGAGCAGAGCGGCCTTGCTGGCCGCGTAGTTGCTCACCCCGAACCCGGGCCGTTCCGCCTGATGGGCGCTCACGCTGACGATTTTCCCGTAGTGCTGGGCCCGAAAAATCGGAGCCACCGACCGAATGCAGTTGAAGGCGCCGGTAACGTTCGTATCGAGCACTTGCCTCCAGGCGTCCTCGCTCAGCCGCCAGAGCGCCCCGTCCATCGCGATGCCTGCATTGTTGACCAGGAAGTGTACGGTACCGAAGCGGCCCTTCACGTCGCTGATGAAACGGTCAACCTCGGATCGGTCGCGCACATCACATTTCGCCGCATAAACACTCCCACCCATCGTGGTGCACGCCGTTTCGGTGAGCAGCGCCTGTTCGGTGACGTCACGGCCGGGGAGATCGACGAAACAGAAGCCCACGTGGCAACCAAGCCGGGCAAACTCCATCGCGATGCAACGCCCCAGCCCGGTGGCTCCACCCGTCACGACGGCGACCTTGCCGCGGAAACCGGCAGTGATCGGCTGGAGCTGAGGCTGCTCCAGGAGTGTGGGCGAGGTTTCACCACCCTCGGCTTCCCACATGGGACCCCGACCGAAGCTTTCGAACGACGCGGGCATAGTCGGGGCAAGGTACGGGTGGGAATGGGGGAGGGCAAGGATTTTGGGTGGGCCGCCGACGGTGCGCAGGAATGGAAATGGGGAGTAGGGAGTGGGGTGTAGGTGGTGGGGAGTGGGAGGTGGGAAGAGAGGAGCGGGTGGCAATGAATGGGTGCTCAATCTACGCCCTACTCCCTACCACCCACTCCCCACTCCCTACTACCTGACACCAGATCTTATCCCCCCTACAATTACACCATGCGCTTCATCATCTGGTTTGCTATCGCCCTCACCGGTGCCGTCGCGTGGGGGATGCTGGCGCTGCATCGCGGCGAAACCATCAGTGCAGCGTGGCTGGTGCTCGCCGCGGTCGGCACCTATCTCGTCGGTTACCGCTTCTACAGCCGCTTCCTCGCGGACAAGATCTTCGAGCTCGACGATCGGCGGGCCACACCGGCCGAACGGCTCGACAACGGACGGGACTACTGTCCGACCTCGCGATGGGTGCTCTTTGGACACCATTTCGCGGCCATCGCCGGCGCAGGCCCACTGGTGGGGCCGGTGCTGGCAGCGCAGTTCGGCTATCTGCCCGGCACCATCTGGATCGTGTTTGGTGTCGTGCTTGCCGGCGCGGTCCAGGATTTCGTGATCCTGTTCGGCTCCATGCGCCGCGACGGGAAATCACTCGGCCAGATGGCGAAGGAAGAGATCGGACCGGTGACCGGGATTGCGGCGATGATCGCGGTGCTCTCCATCATGATCATCCTCCTCGCCGTCCTCGCGCTGATCGTAGTGAATGCGCTCAAGGGAAGTCCCTGGGGCGTCTTTACCATCGCGGCCACGATCCCGATCGCGTTCCTGATGGGATTCTGGATGAAGGTGTGGCGTCCTGGAAGAACGATGGAGGCAACGGCGATCGGCATCGTACTGCTGTTCGCGGCACTGCTCGGCGGGCGTTATGTCGCGGAGAGCCCCTCGCTGGCACCGCTCTTTACCTACTCCGGCCCGGCGCTGGCCTATGCCGTGATCGGCTACGGATTCCTCGCGAGTGTCCTGCCGGTGTGGATGTTGCTCCTCCCGCGCGACTACCTCTCGACCTTCATGAAGATCGGCGTGATCCTCCTGATGGCCGTTGGGATCCTGCTGGTACTGCCGCCACTCAAGCTTCCGGCGTTCACTCGTTTCATCGACGGCACCGGACCAGTCTTCGCCGGGAAGCTCTTCCCCTTCGCGTTCATCACCATCGCCTGCGGAGCCATCAGCGGGTTCCACGCCCTGGTCTCGAGCGGTACAACACCCAAGATGCTCCGCCGGGAAAGCGATGCCCGGCTCATCGGGTACGGCGGCATGCTGATGGAGTCGTTCGTGGCGGTCATGGCGATGGCCGCCGCCGCGGTGCTCGATCCCGGTATCTACTTCGCCATCAATGCTCCGCTCGCGACCCTGGGAGGCACGCCCGAATCGGCCGCTCAAGTCATTCAAACCTGGGGGTTCACGGTCACCCCGGAGCAGATCACGGGTCTCGCCGCGTCGGTCGGCGAAGCCACCCTGCTGGGACGCGTCGGTGGCGCTCCCTCACTCGCCGTCGGCATGGCCCAGATCTTCAGTCATGCCTTTGGCCAGGGGCTGATCGCGCTCTGGTACCACTTCGCGATCATGTTCGAGGCGCTCTTCATTCTTACCGTGCTGGATGCCGGGAGCCGGGTCGGTCGCTTCATGCTGCAGGAGCTGGCAGGCCACGTTTGGGAGCCACTCGGTCGCACGTCCTGGTATCCGAGCAACATCTTCGCTTCGGCGGTGGTGGTAGGAGGCTGGGGTTACTTCCTGGTGCAGGGAGTCCTCGATCCGCTGGGAGGGATCAATTCGCTCTGGCCGCTGTTCGGCATCAGCAATCAGCTGCTCGCCGCCGTCGCCCTTTGCGTCGGCACCACGCTGATCATCAAGCGCGGCAAAGCGCGCTACGCCTGGGTCACGATCGTTCCGCTGATGTGGCTTCTCGCCGTCACACTTACGGCAGGATGGCAGAAGATCTTTTCCCCGGATCCCCGCCTGGGATTCCTGTCCCATGCGGCCACCCTTGTTGCCCAGGTTGCCGCGGGGTCGCTCGAGCCCGCGCGGGGAGCCCGCCTCATCTTCAACGACCGGCTCGACGCCCTGATGGTGGTCATCTTTATCTCGGTGGTGCTGCTGGTCGTAGTATCCTCGGCGTGGGAGTGGATGCAGATCGTGAGGAAGCGCAAACCCGCTGTCGTGCGGGAATCTCCTTTCGTCGAGACCGCCTATGCCAGTTGAGACGGCGTTGAATCGCCTCGTGCGGGTTATTCGGCGGATCCTGGGCATGCCGGACTACGAGGAGTACTTGAGGCACCTCAAACGCTGCGACGCGCCCGGCCCGGTTCCATCGGAGCGCGAATTCTTCGAATCGTACCTGCGGGCCCGTTACGGCCGCACGCCTTCCCGCTGCTGCTGACCCTCCAGCTTCGAGCCTGCCATGAAACGGGTGCTGAACTATTTCTTGAACGGTCTCATTCTTTCCGCGCCGGTCGCGCTCACGCTCTATGTCTGCTGGCGCCTCTTCCGGGCGATTGACGGGTGGCTCAATCTCCCGATTCCCGGAGCGGGCTTCCTGCTGACCATTGCGCTCATCACGCTGATCGGGTTCATCGCGTCGAACTTCCTCGCCCAGCGGGCGCTCGCGCTGATCGAGCATCTGCTCAACCGGGTCCCCGGAGTTCGGCTGCTCTACACCGGCATCAAGGATGTGCTCGGCGCTTTCGTGGGTGAGAAGAAGCGGTTCAATCAGCCAGTCCTGGTAA
>DATIOP010000087.1:0-2258 GCA_035472975.1 Gemmatimonadales bacterium | reverse complement strand
CACTGGGCCGCGAGCTGAGTGTCTTCTATGCGCCCTACGTCAACAGCTACCGCCGCTATCAGGCTGGGTCCTTCGCGCCGACTCGTCTGGTGGCCGGAGTGGACAATCGCACCTGCGGGATGCGGATCCTGGGACATTCGGCCAACGGCATCCGGGTCGAGAACCGTTGCCCCGGTGCTGACGCCAATCCCTATCTCGCTTTCGCGGCGACGATTGCGGCAGGACTGTACGGGCTGGAAAACAAGCTGGAGATGGAAGACCTCTACACTGGCAACGCCTATGCCGATCCCACGGTTTCCGAGGTTCCCAAGACCCTGTACGAGGCCATCGGACTGCTGGAACGGTCCAAGGCTGCTCGCGCCGCGTTCGGAGACACCGTGGTGGACCATTACGTGAACACGGCACTCCAGGAGCAGGCGGTCTACGACAAGCGGGTGACAGACCTGGACCTAATGCGGAATTTCGAGAGAGCGTGAGGAGTGAGGAGTGAGGAGTTAGGAGTGAGGACTAAGGAGTAAGGAGTAAGGAGTGAGGAGTGAGAACGAAGCACTATCCCTGACACCTGACACCTGATCCCTGACACCTGAAAATGGGTCGACTCGAAACCAAAGTCGCAGTCATCACCGGCTCCGGTGCCGGGCTCGGCGCAGAAGCCGCGAGGCTCTTCGCACAGGAAGGGTGCGCGGTGGTGGTGAACGACGTGAACACGGACGCCGGCCAGCAGGTCGTGGGTGAGATCCAGAAAGCCGGCGGCAAGGCGGTATTCATCCCCGGGGATGTGCGTTCGACTTCGCAAGTAGAAGCTCTCTACGCTGGGGCCAAGAAGGCGTTCGGCAAGATCAATGTTCTCTACAACAACGCCGGCGTCTCTCCGGGTGACGACGATGGCGTCGTGAACACCCCGGACGAAATCTGGGATCTGGTCCTGGACATCAACGTCAAAGGCGTGGCCCGTTGTTGTCGGGCAGGCATTCCCTACCTGCGGGAGGCCGGCGGGGGATCGATCATCAATGTGGCCAGCTTCGTTGCGACCCTCGGCGCCGCTACCCCCCAGATTGCCTACACCGCGTCCAAGGGCGCAGTCCTCTCCATGACCCGGGAAATCGCGATCATCCACGCCCGGGAGCGAATCCGGGCCAACGCGCTCTCTCCCGGTCCGGTCCGCACCGCACTGCTCGAGAAGTTCCTCTCGACCGAAGAGAAACGTCAGCGGCGGCTGGTCCACATCCCCATGGGACGCTTCGGGGAGGCCCGGGAGATCGCCCAGGCCGCGGTCTTCCTCGCCTCCGATGAGTCCTCGTTCGTGACGGGAGCCGATTTCCGGGTGGATGGTGGGATAACAGCGGCTTACGTGACTCCGGAAGGTCCACCCAGGTAACATCGCGGTCACGCCGTCCGGTTCTGGGATTCCGATTTCCCGAAACCGGTCAAGCGGGTCTCTGGTTCTCGGCTAAGTCGTTGCTGCCTCGACGGAATCCCCAACAAGCCTGCGGCACACTCCCTGCCATCCCCCGAACGGTCACCCCAATCTGGACCGTTCAATGGAAGTCGCCGCACCTGCACTCGATCAGGGGATGGAGCCCCTGGAGCTCGAAGCCTGTCGTCGGGGCGTTTCTCTCCTCACCGGCGATCGGTACGATGTCATCCGCCCCTTGGGCCGCGGTGGCATGAGCGTTGTCCTTCTCGGCCTCGATCGGCAGGAAGGCCGCCGGGTCGCCCTCAAACTCCTAGATCCGGCTCAGGGCGCTTCAGTAGAGAATCGCGAACGCTTTCGGCGAGAGGCGTTGATCTCCGCCGAGCTCGAGCATCCTCACATCGTTCCCTGCTACCAGTTCGTTCATCACAACCGTCTCGCGCTCGCAATCATGCGCTATATCCCCGGCCGCTCTCTGGCGGAACGGTTGGGCAATGACGGCCGGCTGAGCCCGACGCGGACGCTTTCCATTCTTATTCCGGTTGCCGACGCGTTGGCCCATGCTCACCGTCATGGCGTGGTCCATCGGGACGTGAAGCCCGACAACATCCTCATGCAGGACGAGGACGATTGGCCCTTCCTCACCGATTTCGGTATCGCGACGCTGCGGACCTCGGACCATTCCCGGTCCGAAGTAGGGAAGGGGTTCGGCACGCCGGCCTTCATGGCTCCGGAGCAGGTGCTGGGAAGGTGGGACGCGGACTCCCGGACCGACATCTACTCGCTGGGCCTGGTTGCCTATCGCTGCCTGGCCGGACGACTCCCGTTCAAGGGCCAGTCTGCT
>DATIOP010000086.1:0-2277 GCA_035472975.1 Gemmatimonadales bacterium | reverse complement strand
CGATACCAGGGACGCGACTCCTGACGCCCCCGCCCGGCTCCGCGTAGTCGAGCAAATCCCGGCCGGCCCCTTCCCCACCAACTCGATCGAGCCGGGCAGCTCTGCCCGAATATTCACTGGCGCGCCGGTCCCCCGTGGCGCCGATGCGGTGGTACGGCAGGAGGACACCGACCAGGGCAACGACACCGTCGCGATCGGCAAGCCGGCGGAGCCGGGCGGGGGCGTCAGGAGTCGCGTCCCTGGTATCGAGAGAGCGCACCGCGTAGCCGTCCATCGCCGAATTGTCCCACGCCGGGAGATTGATCGGACTGATGATGTCTTCCGCGAGCACTCCGTCCAAGGCGTCATCCAGCGGCACCCGGAGAGGGGGCTGCGGACGCACCTGCTCGAGGATCTGGATCGCTGCGTCGCGGGGAGTGAGGGGAGAGGGGTTCATCCCGCCGGTCAGAGCAGGCGCGCTTTCTCCCACCCGATGTTGGCCAGCAGCTGCAACCACATGGTGTCGCGGAAACGGAGAACGGGGCAGGGCGCCTCGAACTTCTCGTCGTCGGTGACCACCGCCACCCACTCATCTGCGTTCCCCGCTTTGGCATCGAAGAACGGGGTGTCGGACGCCTCGCGGCGGAAGACTTCGATCTTGGGGATGTTGGCGCTCTTGAATCCTTCGACGATGACGATGTCGGCGCCGTCGAAGTAGCGCTTGGCGAGGATGATGGGGTCGGTGTCGTCCGGGCTCCGCTCGAAGACCGCCCGCAGGTTCGGCGCGGCGATCAACACCCGTTCCGCCTTTCCCTCATGGAAGAGCCGGTAGCTGTCGCTGCCGGGCCGGTCAACGTCCGCAGGGTGGGAGCCATGCTTGATCCCCATCACGCGCCGTCCCTTGCGCACATACTCGCTCGCCAAGGCCACCGCGAGCGTGGTTTTCCCGGCGTTCTTCTTCCCGACTATCGAGATGATGCGGGTCTGTGCCACCGTGCGTCGGCCTCCGCGAGGTCTTCCGCCGTATTGATGTTGAAGAAGATGCGCTCCGGATCGCCCAGCGGGCGAATCCGGTCGAGGGAGAGGATACCGACTTTCACGCGATCATGGAAGCCGACCGCCCGGCGGTCTCCCGAATCGAGGGTCGCGGCGATGGCGTCACGGCAGGCCGGCCCGTAGGCCGCGCAGAGCGGCTCCAGCCCCTTGGGGCCGGTGCTTTCGGGCAAGAAGGCATCGTAGCCCTCCAGCCCCTGAGCCAATGCGGTGAGCAGACCGGGCGGGACAAAGGGCATGTCCCAGGCGACGCAGATCACTGGAGCAGGAGCGAGCTCCAGAGCGGTGAGCAGCCCCCCCAGCGCACCCAGGCCCGGGCGGACGTCCCGGACTAGTCGCAGCTCGGGGGCCCAACTGGTTGCCTCGGGGGCATTGGCAACGAGGAGAGGTGGAGAGCCCAGTGCCGCGACCAGCGCATCTATCACCCGGTCCAGCACCCTCCTGCCACCCACCTCGAGCAGTCCCTTTGGAACGCCCCCCATGCGAGTTGCACCGCCCCCCGCGAGCACTGCGCCCTGAACCCTCAATACCGGTGTCCCCGCTTCCGTTCCAGCACAATATCGAAGCCGATCATCAGGCTGAAGACATGCTTGCCCTTGGTGGTCGTCTCGGGCATGAGGGCTTCATGAATGGTCGGGCCGGCCGGGATCGGGAGCCTCACGTAGTTGTCCCGGATCTCCAGACGAAACTGGTAACCCTTCCCCGCCGCGGCGGTGATACCCAGACCCAGGCCCACGTAGGGATGCACCCGATCGGGAGAATCGTCAATGTAGATCGGCACGTCCGCCGGGCCCTGAGACGTGTTGTGCTGCCCCGTGACCTTGATCAGACTCTGCTGGGTGATGACGGCGCCGAGGTTGAGCCTGGCGTAAGGGGAAATCGCCTCCTTCGACATGAAGCGGTAGGTCAGCGAACCGGACAGTGCCACTGAGGTGGCCCGCCGTTCCATCGCGGCAATCGAAGTGCAGATGTCCTGGGTGTCGGGGTCTCCGCTGGTGAACTCCACGGTGCAACCGTCTTCGGTTCCCAGTCCGAGCAACAGAACCTCGCCACCGAAACCGACGTGGGCGCCGGGGAAGTAGGTCCCGGAGAACACGACGCCGAGTCCGGAGCGCAGCGTCCGGCTGAGGCCGAGGGTATCCGTGAAGCCACCGGCCACGCGAATGGGCTGACCCGAGATCGACCAGAGATCGCCCCCGCCGACGTACCCGGCGCCCACCGTGAATACCAGTCTCGCCTCATCGG
>DATIOP010000085.1:0-5568 GCA_035472975.1 Gemmatimonadales bacterium | reverse complement strand
CGACGCACCGGCTCCGCTTGCCGCGGCGATCATGCGGGCCCTCGAGAAGAATCCGGCTGACCGCTGGCAGACCGGCTCCGAGTTCCGCCACGCGATTCAAGGCGACGCGGTCACTCCACTGCCCAGCCGGTTGCGGCGGCGTGGCCTGGTATCGGCGGGAGTCGCGGTACTCCTCATGGCAATCGTGGTCGCCGCCTTCGCCCTGAGACCGAACGGCCCGCCGGCCGGAGTCAACCCGCGCCATTCGATGCTGATTCTTCCGTTCGAGAACCTGCGGGGGGATGCCTCGGTGGACTGGCTGAAAGAAGGAAGCGTGAACATGCTCACGCTGAACCTTTCGCAGTGGAATGACCTGACGGCGGTCGATCACGAGCGGCTGCACGATCTCCTGGCTCGCCGCAAGCTGGGCGAAGGCACCGCAGTGGGCCTCGAAATGGCCCGGCAGCTCGCCCGCGATGCCGGTGCGTGGACTGTGGTACTGGGAGATTTCACCCGGGCCGGCGATTCATTGCATCTCGTGGCGCGGGTCTACGACGTGGCGACGGGAAACCGGGTGGATGTGGCCCAGGTTGACGGCGCGCCGGGCGAGGATGTGCGCCCGCTGTTCGACCAACTCGCCGCGAAGCTGCTCAATCTTTCCGGCGCACCGACCGGGACGCGCGCCGAACTGTGGCGCGCCACGACCTCATCGGTCGAAGCGTTCCGCTCCTATCTCCAGGGAATCGAGCATCTCAACCAATGGAGCCTGGGGGAGGCGGAGGCCGACTTGAGCCGCGCCACGAAGATCGATTCCACCTTCGCGCTCGCCTACTACAAGCTCGCGCTGACCCGAGGCTGGGCCACAGGACAAGGTGATTCGCTGGGAATCGAGGCGATCCACCGGGCCACTCAATATTCCGACCGCTTGCCGGAACGGGACCGGACCATGATCCGCGCCTATCGGGCTTTCATCGACGGCGACTACGCGACCAGCCGAGGCAACTACCAGCAGCTGCTCTCGCGGGACTCCACCGACGCCGATGCGTGGTACGGTCTCGGCGATGTGTGGTTCCACGATACGAGCAAGAGCGTCCAGATCGGGCACCGACATCACACCATGTCCTACCGGGCCTTCAAGAAGGCGATCGGGCTCGACCCCGGCTACTACCTCGCCTACGAGCACGTCCAGCAGTTGCTGAACACGGCCGCGCAAAAGGACCCGCCGATGGTCCTGATGCCCAACGATTCGTTCGCGGTGCCCGAAGATGACCGGGGCCACAGGCTGCTGGACAGTGCGACGGTCGCGGCGGGTATCGACCGCGCTCGGCTGGCGGGGATCACCAGCGCGCGGAGCTGGATCGCGAGTCAGCCGGAGAATCCTCACGCGCAGAATGCGCTGATCGAGGCTCTCGCCGCTGCCCAGAACTATCCGGCTGCGCTGGCCGAGGTGAACCGGATCCATAGCACACCGTCAGGCGCCGCCCGTCCCGATCTGCCCTTCATCCGGGCGCGACTGCTCACCGAGTCGGGCGACTTCGGAGGAGCCGAACGTGAGGTTCGCGGCGCGATCGATTCCACGACCCCCGAGGACTTTGCCCGATATTCCGAAGGCACCCTGCCCCCGGAAACGGTCAGCCTGTTGAGTGCCGGGGCGAACCTGCTGGCGTATCACGGGAAGGTTCGCGAGGCCCAGCAGGTGGTCGAGCTTGCCGGGCGGGTTCAGGCCGAGTGGTTCGAGAACAGTATGTGGAGCCGGAAGCTCGGCGGGGAGCCGGCCTGGACCCAGCTTTTCCTGGGTCACCTGTATACCTCGGTGGGCGCGCCGGTCTCCGCGCTGCACGCCACGTGGGATGCGGTATCTGACGGAGTAAAGGCGGCTCCGCGCTCCGACCGAAAAGAGCTGATGCAATTCGGCTGGCCCTCGGCGCTGGGACTTTTCCTGAGCGACGAAGCCGACAGCGCCGCTCTGCGTGAATTTGCCGGTACTCGTGGGGAAAAGCTTCCTCCGGAGATTCGAGTCCTTCAGGCCATCGCGGAGAAGGACACGACGTCGGCCAGGAAGATGCTGACCGACGCGGAGAAGAATCCCGAGTCGATCGATTCCTCGTACAAATCCCGGCCCATGTGGTGGAGCTACCGCACCCCGCTTCTGGCCCAGGCCCACTTTCTCCTTGGGGACTACGAGACGACGATCAAGCTGTTGCGTGATTTCGAGCCGACCCATTTTGCGTCTCGCTACTTCGATTCGCGCTGGGGCCTCGCGGGGAGAGTGCGGCTGCTCCGGGGAGTGGCATATGAGAAACTGGGCCAGCCGCAGCTGGCACGGACGGAATACAAGGCTGTCCTGGAGCAATGGGCGGACGCCGATTCAACCCTGCAGCCCTTCGTCCGCCAGGCCCAAGCGGGATTGCTCAGAGTAGGCGGAGGCGTGGGCTAACGAGTAGATTCAGGGCGCACAGGCAGGACGGATGGTCGCGGGTTCAAGGCCGCAGCTTGCTGCGGTCCTGGGCTCGAGGAAAGTCCGAGCTCCAACGGGTAGACTGCCAGGTAACGCCTGGGCGCCGAGAGGCGACGGACAGGGCCACAGAGAACAGACCGCCTGGAACCCGGGCGCGAGCCCGGGGGAATGGCAAGGGTGAAACGGTGGGGTAAGAGCCCACCGCGCCGCTGGTAACAGCGGTGGCACGGTAACCCCCAGTCGGAGCAAGGCCAAATAAGCGGCGAGGTGTGACCCACACCGCCCCGCCGGGTCGCGAGATCCGGCTAGCCGCGGGTAGGCTGCTCGAGGCGGTTGGTGACAACCGTCCCAGACAGATGACCATCCCCCGGGCTTCGGCTCCGGGGAACAGAACTCGGCTTACGGGCCTGCCTGGGTAGACGGGCGAACGGGGTGAAACTATGCCCCGCCGCCCGTCTGCTTTTTTCGCCCCTCCCGGTATTTCCAAAGGTGACATAGCTTTGGGGCATTCTCTGCCCGTAGCCCCGGTATGGCGACAAAGCCCAGCCCTATGCAGGATAGAAACCGACCATATCCGGAGTCGTGGGACCGGGTGGCAGACGTCAGGGTCTTCCGGGCGAGCGCGAAGGATTGGGAAAAGCTCATCACCTGGCGCGCCGACATGCGCAAGCGTGGCTGGAAGCTACTCAAGGTGACGAGCGACGATTCCGAACTGGTCGCGGTCTTCGGGCGTACCAAGACGGACCTCCACCCGGGCGGCGGCTGACCCCCGGCCGGACCCCGTCGTCCATTCCCCTCACGCTTGAGGCAAGTCATGAGGTCACGCCCCTGGATCGCGGCGGCCGTGGCGATCACTGGTATCCTCGCCTGGAAGGCGCCGCCGACCACCGCGGCGCGGCGCTACCGGCTGGATCTCAAGACCACCCAAGTCATCGACCTGAAGGCCGTGGGACAAACCGAACAACGCCAAGAGTTCGGCAGCACCGGGTTCCTCAGCGTTTCCATCGCCGATACCACCGGTGGCAAGACAATCAACGTCGTGCTCGATTCTCTCAAGCCGGATAGCGCGTCGCCGGTTCCGTCGGAGGCGGCCAAGGCGGCTGCCGGTACGACCTGGCACGGGGTGGTAGGCTCGAACGGGAGAATCACCGGGCTCCAGGCCTCGAGCGATAACCCCGTCGCCGTGACGTTGACCGCGTTGTTGCGAGAATTTCTGCCGCCGGTTCCCGCAGGCGTGTCGCCTGGAAAGGCCTGGACTGACACGACTGAGAACAACGACAACGTGCCGAACGGATCGATGGCGGTCCGGACCATCACCAACTTCCAGTCGTCCTCGGAGACCTATGAAGGGGTCAAGGCGCTCAAAATCGCGAGTGCTTCCAGCAGCTCCTTCTCGGGGAATCAGGAAACCGGAGGTGGATCCGCAGCCATCGAAGGCACCGGAACGGGAACTGGAATCTGGTACATCGGGCCCGACGGTACCTACCTCGGCGGAAAGCGGAGTAGCATGCAGAATCTGACGGTCTCGGGCGCCTTCGCACCCGAGCCACTGCCCGTGGTTGTGACGCTCGATGCGACAACGTCGCTTCTGAAATGATTTTATGAGGTCACATCGGCTCCTGCTACTTCTCGTTCTCGCAGGTTGTAGCAGCACCAGCCAGCCGCCTGCCAATCCCACCCCGAGCCCGGCCGGCCCGCCGTATGGACAACCGAGCGAGCCGGCCCCCTCTGGCAAGGGCCTTCAGCTGCGCACCGAAGGAACTTTCCGGTACTCGCTCTGGCGACGGGATAGCGTCGTGGCTCAGATGCCGAGCGGAGAGGCGCAGGTCCAGGTCACGGGGCAGACTGCATTTGTCACCGTGAATCTCCAGCCGGTCTCAGACGGAGCCCAGCTGAGCGCCACGCTGGATTCGGTGCGACCGGATGCGGATGTCACCTTTTCCACGACCACTCTCGACAGCCTCTCAAGTTCCAAGTGGAGCGGAAAGCTGACCCGATCGGGTTGGGTCGAGTCGGTGACCGCGACAACTCATTCACTCCTTGCCGATCAGATCCGGGACGCGATCAAGCTCCTGTTTCCTGTCGTCGGGGACAACGCCGGAACCGGTTCTACCTGGCAAAGCACGGCGCCCGCGGTGGCGGCCCGGCTCAGCGTAGTGGACCTCGACGAGAGCGTCCAGGTAGTCGGAACGGCGGGAGCGGCGGTGAACGAGAACGGCCAGAAATTCATTCCCATCACGGTGATCCGTACGACAACGGGGCAGGGAAGCGGAAGCCAGGCCGGACAGCCAATCGATCTCGCCGCGACGGGACGAGACTCGTTGGTCTATCACTTGGGCAATGACGGACAGGTCCTCGCTGCGGAAGGTGAACGGGTGAGGGACATGACCCTGACGGCGACCGCCGTAGGGCAGACGGTTCCAGTCACTCAGGAGAGCCGACTCAAGTTCTCTCTGCTCCGATAGGACGCTTGACCGGGTTGATGAAGACGGCGTTGAAAACGCTCGTGGTGGCCGCCGCGGGTTTCGTCCTCTGGCTCCTCGCCATCTGGCCTCCCCCACTCTGGTACCGGACCCACTGGCCCGCGGAAACCGCGTTCATGTGGATGAGGCGCGGAGAGGGGGGCCCGAAGACCGACTCGCTCCGACAATACCGCCCGGTTTCCCTCGATTCGATTGCTCGAAGCCTTCAGGATGCCGTAGTCATCGGGGAGGACAACAACTTCTTCACTCATGGCGGGATCGACTACCTGGCCATGGCTCATGCCATCGGTTATCCCCGTCAGTCGTTTGCCTGGTCCTCCGCGCGAGATCGAGACGAGCTGCTCAGCGTACTTCCCCGGGCCTGGAGCCGGCGCGACAAGCTTCGGGGCGCCAGTACGATCTCTCAGCAACTGGCCAAGAACCTGTACCTCTCCCCGTCACGCAACCCGCTGCGCAAAGTGAAGGAAGCGGTAACTACCTACCGGCTCGAAACAGCATTGGGGAAGCGGCGGATCATGGAGCTGTATCTCAATGTGGCGGAGCTCGGTGACGGGATCTGGGGCGCCGAGGCCGCGAGCCGAAAGTATTTCAAACGGGGCGCGGCGCGACTCACCCAGGAGCAGACTGCCGCTCTCGCGGGATCGCTCC
>DATIOP010000084.1:0-4791 GCA_035472975.1 Gemmatimonadales bacterium | reverse complement strand
GCCGGGGAGATCTCGCCCTGGTCCGGCCGACCTGGATGCCGTCCGTCCTGACTGAAGGGCTGTTCATGATGCTCCCGCAGCAGGAGGCGGCGCTCCGGTCGGAGGAGGGACAAGCGCTGTACGCCGAGGCTGTTTTTGATGGAATTGAAACGTTCTTGCGGGATGTGGCGGGGGAGGGGGGTGCTGACGTCCCCTAGGCACACAAGCCAAGTAGAGCGAATGATTCCTGGTTTCCTCCGCCATAAGGGAGCGCCGCTGTTCCTCCTGTTGCTGATGGGAGCGGCCCATTCCCTTGCAGGCCAGTCCCCCGAGGATCGCGCCGCCCTCGAGAAGTTCCGGGACTCGCTCCGGGCGGTGGAAGACACCAATGCCCTGGTCAAGCTCGAAGCCAGTCTCATCACTGTGGCAAAGGCGGACCGGGACAACGCGATGAATCACCTGCGCCTGGGGTTCGTGGCGTTGCGAACCGCGGACCTGGGTAGCCAGTCGCGCTATGATGACGCCGCGGGCGAGTTCCAGTGGGCGACGGACCTGCAGCCGCAGTGGCCCTGGGCCTGGTATGGAATGGGAGTCGCCGAAGACGGCGTGGGCGATTCCCAGATCTCACTGGTCGCTGGACTGCAGGCGATGTTCGGCAAGGATCACCTCACCCGCGCGGCCAACGCCTACACCCGTTCGATCCAGGTTGACCCCTCCTTCGTGCAGGGCCTGGTCGAGCTCTCGGCCACCGCACTCCGGCAACGCATCAACATCAAGATTGACGTCGCGCGGGAAGCACTCCGGCAGGCGGCAAACACCTCGGCGTCGACCAGTCCCGAGGTGTTGTTGTATCGGGGACGGGTGGAGCGCGAAGTAGGAGACATCGACTCCGCAGTTGCCGCCTTCAAGACCTACATCGAGAAGGGCGACAATAAGAGTTTGGGCCTCCTCGAGCTGGCTCGTGCCCTCTTCCTGGAGGGAACTCAGGACGGACAGCCGCCCTACTACGAAGGTGCGGCGAGCGACGACCCGGTGACGGTCAAGGAGTATCGGACCGACCTGGCCGTGATCGCGCCCGATAGCGCGCTGGCGGAGTTCGACGCGCTGGCGGGACCCAACCGCGCTGGATTCCTCCACCGGTTCTGGTCTGAGCGGGACCGTGCCGACCTGCGGAAGGACGGCGAACGCCTCCGGGAGCATTACCGCAGGATCTACTACGCTCGGCAGCACTTCCAGCTGGTCAGCATGAACCGGCACTACGACATCATCGAGCGTTACCGCTCCGGCAGCCGGGATTATGACGACCGCGGCATCATCTATATCCGCCACGGCGAGCCCAACGCCCGCGCCACGTTCAGCCGCCCGGGCATGGAGTTGAATGAATCCTGGCGCTACAACCGCCCCGACGGCGACCTGGTCTTCCATTTCATCGCGCGGGAAGACGTCCAGGATTTCAAGCTGGTGGAAAGCCTGTTCGACGTGCTGGGGTTCGAGGGCGCTACCGCGATCCGGGGTACCGACGTGAGCCTGGTGGCGAACGAGTTGCTCCTTTCCCGGGAGAAGCTCTCGCCGGTCTACAGCAAGCTCCTGGGCGGCGGCGAGGCCGCGTCTCAGCGGTATCTGACCGAAGAACGGAAGATGGGACGAGAGAGCATCCTGATCGGGACCACTACCGACAGCTATGAGCTGCGGTACCCGCGGCCGCTCGAGGTGAACACATCGGTCGCCGTGGTAGGCCGTGACTCGGTGAACGGCCTTTTCCATCTCTCATACGCTCTCCGCGGCTCGAGCCTGCAAGGCGTCGCCTCGCCGAGGGGGCAGGTCTATCCGGTCCGCCTGCGCCTCAGCATCGCGGACGCGCGGGGCAACACGGTGGCGCGGGTAGACACGACTCGGCTCTTCGTCGCCCAGGTTGCGGTGCCGGAGCGCGAGTTCCTGGTGGGCCGGGTTTCGGTGCCGGTGCCGGCCGGCCGCCTGAGTTATCGCGTGGCGCTGGAAGAGGGAGACGATCGCGGGCTGCTGATGACTCCCGATACCACCACTGCGGGCGACTTCAGCGGAAACAGCTTCACGCTGAGCGATCTGGTACTGGGCACTCCGATGGCCCGGGTCTTCTGGCGGCCCACCGCGGACGACACGGTCTTCTTCAATCCGATCGGCACCTTCCGCAAGAGCGCGGCGATGGACCTGTACTATGAGGTGTACGGCTTGTACCAGGGCGCGGCATACAAGACCGAGGTCGTGGTCGCGAAGGACGGCGGAGGCGGCCTGTTCGGGATGTTTGGCGGCAAGAAGGCGGCGATCAAGCTGAACTTCGAGGATCAATCCGAAGGACCGCTCACCCGGGTGCACCGGAGCGTCGGGCTGGAGAAGCTCTCCGGGGGCAAGTACTGGCTCGAGGTCACCGTGACCGCTTTCAACGGAAGCCAGCAGCGGTCGAGGGCGCCGTTTGAAGTGCGGGAATGAAAAGCGGGAGACGGGAGACGGGAGACGGGAAAACGGGAAAGAACGGGGAACAGGGCGACGGTTTTCAGGGCGGATTGTTCCATTGGAACAGCTGTGATCGAAAGTGGGGCTTTCTACCCTGAGTTGTCCTGTTCCCTCTTCTCTCTTCTTTCTCCCATCTCCCTTCTTCCTTCTCCCATCTCCCTTCTCCCGAATCCGCCCCTTGAACGACTGGGATTCCCCGCCTAGCTTCGGGCAATGTTCTGCTCCCGGTGTGGGCAAGAAGTCCAGAAGGCGACGCAGTTCTGCCCATCCTGCGGTCTTGACCTCAGGGTCACGACTCCCATCCAAGCCATCGCGACCGGCGACGTCACCGAACTCGACATAGTTCGGGAGGCGTTGTCGGCCGAGTACGAGATCGTGGAGGAGCTGGGCCGCGGAGGCATGGCCATCGTGTACCGCGCGATGGACAAGCAGCTGGGCCGGGAGGTGGCGGTCAAAGTGCTGCCCTTCTCGCTGGCCTTCGACGCGGACTTCGTCGAGCGCTTCCAGCGCGAGGCGCGCACCGCGGCCCAGCTCGAGCATCCCAACATCATCCCGATCTACCGCGTCGGCAAAGCCGGACGCGTCATTTACTTCGTCATGAAGTATCTGCGCGGATCGTCGCTCTCGAAGGTCATGTCCGAAAGGCCCAAGCTCGCACCCACGGAGATCCAGAAGATCCTGGTGGACGTGGGAAGCGCCCTGGGATATGCCGCCGCACGCGGCACCGTGCATCGCGACGTGAAGCCCGACAACGTCATGTTCGACGAGCACGGGCTCTGCGTCGTGACCGACTTCGGCATCGCCAAGGCGGGCAGCGGCCAGCGGCTCACCGGCACCGGCATGTCGATCGGCACGCCGCACTACATGAGCCCGGAGCAGGCGCGGGCCCAGCCCATCGACGGCCGGAGCGACATCTACAGTCTGGGGATCGTCGCTTACCAGTGCCTGGTCGGCGAGGTGCCGTACGACGGGGAAGACAGCTTCTCGATCGGCTACAAGCACATCATGGAGCCGATCCCGTCGCCACCGCTGAATACAGCGGAGGAGAAGCGGCTCTTCGAGATCATCCGCAAGATGATCATGAAGGACCCGGTGGATCGCTTCCAGGATGCCGAAGAGTTGATGCGGGCGCTGGAGGGTCAGCCGTTCAGCACGCTGCGCCGCCCCACCATCTCGCAGGTCGGCATGGCGGCACAATCCACCTCACCGCTGCCGACCTCTCAGGAGGTCCAGCCGGTTGGCCGGCCGAGCGGACCAGTGGGTCGGCCGATCACCCCAAGGTCGAGCACACCGATCCCGGTCCGACAGAGCGGCAAACGCCGGCCCGTCGCGCAGCGATCCATCGCCCAGGCGCCGAGCCGGGACTTTCCCGTGGGATGGATCGTGCTGGTGCTGCTGCTGGCAGGCGGGGCGCTGGGCTTCTTCTACTATAGGAATAGCCACTCCGCTGAGGCGAACGCGAAACCGAATCCGACTTCGTCTGATACCGCTGATAGCGCGAGCCCAATGACCCGGGATCCGGCCGCCCTGGCCGAATCAACCAGGAGGGCGGTTGACTCGGTGCTCGCCGCCCATGACTCCACCAAGGGTACCAGTCCCAAGGACACGACGGCTACATCGCAAATCGTCGGACCGGGCGTCTCCGATAGCGGCGGGCTCCGGCTCACCAATCTGCCCAAGGGCAGCACGGTCATGGTGGACTCGAAGCCGCTTACCGAGCCCGAGACCCGTCTCCCCGTCGGCGCGCACGAGGTCGCGATCTCGGCGCCGCGCTACACCTTCTTCACCGATACGGTAGACATCGCCGCGGGGCAGATGCTGGTCTTCGCCCCGGAGCTGGTCCCGATCGGGACGGCTCCGAACGCCAAGCCGGACACGCCAGCGGCCGCACTCGATTGCTCGGCGCCGAGCCCGGCCAACCGGTACGGGCGCGCTTGTTACGACAAGCCGCCGCTGCCGGACGGGCCGTCCAGGGTTCCGCTCACCGACGACATCAACGGCACGCCGTCTCCCGCGGTGCTGCTGGTCAAGGTCTCCGCCGATGGTCGCACCGTCAGCGTCCAGACCAACACGCCGTCCAACAGTGCGGCCTTCAATAACCTCGCGATCGCCTTCGCCAAGAATCTCAAGTGGCAGCCGGCGGCCAAGAACGGCACCCCGATCGAAGGCTGGACCCAGTTCGCCTTCTATCCTTCCGAACGCTGAACAATCATCAATGCCGAACATTCATCCGACCGCGTTCGTAGCTCCGGGCGCGGTGGTTTTGGGCGACGTGACGCTGGCCAGCGAGTCGAGCGTCTGGTTCACCGCGGTCCTCCGGGG
>DATIOP010000083.1:0-9128 GCA_035472975.1 Gemmatimonadales bacterium | reverse complement strand
ACCCAGCTCTCGCTGCCGGGCCCGGCGTCGGGAACCGCGATAGGCGCCGTGGCCGATCTGCAATGGCTTCACTTGCAGGGAATCCACCAGGCCAAGAAGGAAGAGTTTGCGAAAGCACTGGGGCCGGATCGCGCCGAGCTGACGGAGGTCGTCGCCGATTTGATGAAGGAACCTGCCGCGCAGGAGTTCGCGCTGACCTCGAGGGGCCGCAGAGCCCTGGTCGAGCGCCTGGGCACCCTACATGACGTACTGCGCGAGCTGTGGCGTCTCGAGCCGATGAAGGATGACGTCAATGCGTTGATAGAGGGGCTGAACAAGGAATTCGAGAAACCGGTGCCTCGCGGCGGTGAAGAAGCCTCCACTGCACTGTTGATTCGGCGAGGATTTTCCGGTCCGGTCCGGCTATGGGTGCGCGCCGCGGAGGAGTACGCGGGAACCCGGATGGTGGAGTACGTCGAGTGGGTGACCCGTCACCTCCGAGAGCTTGCGCTGTTCATGCTGCTCTCGCTTCTGTTGGCCACTCTGCTGCTCTCCAGCTACCCCTACCCTCCGCAGAGCCTGCTGCGGCTGATCCTCCTCGTGGTTCTCGGTGGGACCGTCGGGAGCCTCATCTTCGTCCTGATCCAGATGAACCGCGACGAAGTATTGAGCCGGATCGACCGTACCGAGCCGGGGAAGGTGACCTGGAATCTGAGATTCGTGATGAACCTGCTGACCTTCGGGGCCCTGCCATTGCTTACACTGCTAAGCTCCGAGTTCCCCGAACTGCGGAAATTCCTGTTTGCGTGGGCGGAGCCGATCTTGAAGATGCTTGCTAAACAGTAATTCAAAGTACCTCAGTACGTAGTACCGAGAACTGACTCGGAGCCCTCACCCACCAACCAATCCCATAACCTTTCAGTATCTGACTAGGTACTAGGTACTAGGTACTCGGTACTCGGTACTGGGTATTTTCAGTACCTCCCCAAATAATTCTCCACCTCCCACCTCGTCACCTGGGTGTTATACCGCAGAACCTCCTCCCGCTTCGCTTCAAGGAAGCGCTCGGTGAGGTGCTCGCCCAGAGCCGCCTTGATCACGTCGTCCTTCTCGAAGCGATCCAGCGCCTCGTGCAGGTCCCGGGGCAGGTCGTCGATCTGGTACTTCCGCCGGTCGCGATAGCTCATCCGGAAGATGTTGCGGTTGACCGGCTCCCGGCATTCGAGCTTCTGCACCACGCCATCGAGCCCGGCCGCGAACTGCACCGCGAGAGACAAATAGGGATTGGCGGAAGGGTCCGGCATCCGAAGCTCACAGCGGGTGCCCACTCCGCGCCGCTCCGGAATCCGGACCAACGGAGAGCGGTTCCGCATTGACCAGGCGACGTTGACCGGCGCCTCGTAGCCCGGCACCAGGCGTTTGTAGCTGTTGATCAGCGGATTGGTGATGGCGCAGAATCCCCTGGCATGCTGGAGCAGTCCCTCGACGTAGCTCAGCGCGACCGCCGAGAGCTGGTGATCGGTCTTCGGGTCGAAGAAGGCGTTGTCCTTGCCGCGGAAGAGGGACTGGTGGGTGTGCATGCCGCTCCCGTTCTGTCCCATGATCGGCTTGGGCATGAAAGAAGCGACGAAGCCGTGCCGGTTCGCCACGTTCCGCACCACGAAGCGGAAGGTGGCGATGTTGTCCGCGGTAGTGAGCGCGTCGGCGTACTTGAAGTCCACCTCGTGCTGGCCCGGTGCCACCTCGTGGTGCGCGGCCTCGACCTCGAAGCCCATCAATTCGAGGTCGTTCACGATCATCCGCCGGATTTCCTCACCCCGGTCTACCGGGGTCAGATCGAAGTACGAGGCGTCGTCGTGGGTCGTCGTGGTCGGATTGTCGGAGGCATCCTTCTCGAAGAGAAAGAACTCCACCTCGCAGCCGGCCATCAGCGTGTAGCCCAGATCGTCGGCCTTGCCGATCGTGCGCTTGAGCGTGAGCCGCGGACATCCCGCGAAGGCCTCGTGGTCCGGGGTGTAGATGTCGCAGATGAGGCGCCCGACCCGCCCGCCCTCGTCGTCCGACGGCAACAGCCGAAACGTCGGCAGGTCGGGGACGAGGAGCATATCGCTCTCCTCGATCCGCACGAACCCCTCGATGGACGAGCCATCGAACATGATCTCGCCGTCCAGCGCCTTCTCGAACTGGCTCTTCGGCACCTCGACGTTCTTGTTGATCCCCAGGATGTCGGTGAACTGGAGCCGGAGAAAGTCCACCTGGAACTCGGTGGCCAGCTTCAGTACCTCGGTCTTGGAGACCCGGTCGAAGTGGCGGGGGAAGTCGGAGGCGGGCGGACGCGATGGGGGCATGAAGACCTAGTTCCGAGTTCCCAGTTCCCAGTTCCGAGTTCTGGCAGCGAAACTCGGAACCCGGAACTCGGAACTGATTCCCTTTCTTTGTTTTTTCAGCTGAGACTATCGAGAATCTTCCACAGCTCGATCGGGCTGAACTCGTTGAACCGGTCGACGATGTCGCGCTCGGTCCATTCCCGGAAAATCCAGCCCGTACTGCGATGGCGGGAGCCTTCGACGAAGTGCAGCCGGCCTTCGGCCAGCCTGCCCTCGCTCCGAGTCTCCAGATACACGCTCCAGCGGACCTGGCTGCGCGCCAAGTCCCCCAGATGCCGTGCGGCCGGAGCTTCGGGGAGAACTGCCGGTTGGGGGTGCTGAGGAATACCCATCGTCACTCCCTCCGTGGTTATGTTCACGGTAATGCGGCCGGGGCCGGGCCGCTAGCCTTTGGGCGGACAGGGCGAACAGGCGATCGAGACGGACGGGGCGGACAAGAAATCGGCGCCCCTTTCCGCCCGCCCTGACCGCCGTACCGCCTTACCGCCTTCCCCCCTACATTCCGCCTCTCATGACCTGCCCCGCCTGCGGTGCCAATGTCACCGGAAACTTCTGCGCCGAATGCGGGACCGCTCTAGCCCCCCGCCAATGCGTGAAATGCCAGGCCTCACTCTCGCCCGGGGCCAAGTTCTGTCATCGCTGTGGCCATGCGGTCGCCGGAGGCGCCCGGCCCGGCTCGGCGACGCCCTGGATCGTGGCTGTGTCGATCATCGCCCTGTCGGTGGGAGCGATACTCTACGTGGTTCTGGTCAAGCATCCCGAGGCGGCGCGGCCGGATATGGCAAACAACGGCGCCCCGGCGAGCGGCCCGGCTGGCGCGAGACCGCCCGACATCAGCCAGATGAGTCCGGATGAGCGGTTCATCCGGCTCAACGACCGGGTTATGAACGCGATCGAGCAGGGCGACTCGGCCACCGCCACTCAGTTCCTCCCGATGGCGCTCGCTGCCTACGGGCAACTGAATCGCACCGATATCGATCTCCGCTATCACGCCGCGATACTGCACGTGGCCGCCGGAGATCTGCCTGAAGCCGCGGCACTCGCCGATTCGATAACTGCTGAGGTAAAGGATCACCTCTTTGGATCGATGATCCGCGCCGCCGTCGCCGAGGCCAAGGGAGATAAGGCAGGCATCGCGAAGGCCCACCAGGCATTTCTGAGTCACTACGACGCGGAAATCACCCGGAATCGCCCCGAATACCAGGAGCACAAGGCGGCGCTCGAAGAGTTCCGCCGCCAGGCATCCCAGACCCCATGACCACTACGATCCACGTCGCCCACAGTCCTGATTCCGACGACGCGT
This sequence comes from Gemmatimonadales bacterium, assembly GCA_035472975.1. Lineage (GTDB taxonomy): Bacteria > Gemmatimonadota > Gemmatimonadetes > Gemmatimonadales > GWC2-71-9 > DATBGE01. The sequence goes on along the minus strand of DATIOP010000083.1, from coordinate 5,459 downwards.
TCATGTTCTACGCCCTCGCCGAGGGTAAGATCGACACCGGCGACCTGCGTTACGTGCACGAGCTGTCGGACATCGAGTCGCTGAATCGCCGCGCCCTCACGGGAGAGCTGGAGGTGACGGCAGTCTCGATTCACGCCTATGCCTATCTCCATCGGACCTACGCCCTGCTGAACAGCGGCTCCTCGATGGGAGATCGCTATGGCCCGCGGCTGGTTTCGAAGGCGGCGCGACCCACGGATCCCAGATCGGCCCTCCGTGGGCTCCGGATAGGGATTCCGGGCAAGCTCACCACGGCCTATCTCACCCTCAAGCTCTACCAGCCCGAATTCATCGAGGTCGTGCTGCCTTTCGACACGATCGAGGACGCGGTGCTTCGGGGAGAGGTGGATGTGGGCCTGCTGATCCACGAGGGTCAGTTGACCTTCGGCGACCGGGGTCTCCACCTTTGGACCGACTTGGGAGAATGGTGGTACGAGGACACCGGGCTCCCCCTCCCCCTTGGCGGCAATGTCGTTCGGCGCGATCTCGGGCCCGCGGTTGTTCAGCAGGTAGCCCGGGATCTCAAGGCGAGCATCGTTTATGCTCTCGAACACCGCGCTCCGGCGTTAGCACACGCCAGCCAGTACAACCGGGGAATAGGCGAAGAGCGAACCGACCGGTTCGTCGGGATGTACGTGAACCATTGGACCGTGGATTATGGGGACAAGGGGCGGGAGGCGGTGCGTGCCCTTCTCGACCGGGCTTGGTCTGCCGGGCTCGTCCCCGAGAAAGTCGCTGTAGAATTTGTGTAGCCTTTCAGCATGATGACACGGGATATATTCTTAGAGGACTGAGGTTTAGGCGGACCAGCGGGTCCTGACTGACGGAGGTACAGTGCCCTTGTCCGACGCGCCAATCAGCATACTCGTGGTGGATGACGAGGAGCCGATCCGTAACGCACTGAAGAAATTCCTCACACAACAAGGGTACGACGTCAGCACCGCAGCCTCCGGAGACGAGGCACTGAAGGCCTTACAACGGCAGAAAATTGCCTGCGTACTGCTGGACGTGCGGATGCCGGGCCGGAGCGGGATCGACCTGGTGCCCCAGGTGATCGAGATCGAGCCTGCGATCGCCATCCTCATGCTCACCGCGGTTAACGATGCCACGACCGCCGCACTCTGCATGCAGCGCGGCGCCATGGACTACCTCACCAAGCCGATCGATCTGAGCGACCTGGCCCGCGCCATCCTTCGGGCCATCCGGCGTCGCGACAGCATGATCGAGCAGCAGAACCTCAACCAGTGGCTCAAGGAAGAGGTTGCCGTTCGTACCGCCGAGCTGCGGCGGGAGCGGGGCAAGCTGGAGCGGATCTCGATCGCGACGCTGGAGGCCCTGGTCAATGCGCTCGAAGCAAAGGACCCCTACCAGCGCGGGCATTCGGCCCGGGTTGCCGACATGGGAGCCATGATCGCCTCAGAGCTCGACATGAACGACGAGGATGTCGAGAGAGTCCGGATGGCCGGCCGGCTGCACGACATCGGCAAGATCGGTGTTCGGGAAGAGGTCCTGAACAAGGAGGGCCCGCTCACCAGCGATGAGTACGAGTCGGTGAAGCAGCACGTGGTGGTCGGGTCGCAGATTCTCGCGCCGCTGGCTCATCTGGGAGAAATCATCTCCTTCGTGAGGAGCCATCACGAGCGCTGGGACGGGCAGGGGTATCCCGACAAGATCCGGGGCGACGCGATTCCCATGGGGGCCCGGATTCTCGGCGCGGCGGAGATCTACGACGCCCTCACGACATCGCGCCCGTACCAGGAGAAGATGCCGCCCGACGTGGCCGTCGAGCGGATGCGGGACCTGGCGGGGACGGTGATCGACCCCGACGTCTACAAGGCGCTCGAATCCGCGGTGAAGCGCAGACAGGCGCTGGTCTTTCTGGACGACGCAAGGGCGTGATCCCGCTCCGGGGCATTCCCCGCACGAGGTGGGGGCCGCCCGGTTGGCGGCCTTTGCCTTTTAATAGGGTGCGGATTCCTGGAGACCGGTCCCGTTGTCCCGTTCGGCGTGAGTGTGCCTGATGAGTAAGCTGGTTCTGGTTATCGAAGACGATCCCGATCAGCGGCGCTTCCTGGAACGGATGCTGGGCGCGAGTGGCTATCGCGTGGTTACTGTGGCGGACGGCGAAGCCGGATTGTCCGCCGCCGCGGCTCAGACTCCAGACGTGGTGGTGCTTGACGTGATGATGCCCCGCCTCAACGGGTACCAGACCTGCCGTAAACTGAAGAAGGACCCGCGCACCGCCCGGTGCCCGGTGATCATGCTCACCGCGAAAGATCAGGCCGCCGACGAGTACTGGGCGACCGAAGTTGGGGCCGACGCCTTTCTCAGCAAGCCCATTGACCTGCCCATCCTCCTGGATACGCTAGGACGGCTCACGGAGCCTTCGTGAACTGGCTGACCATCATCCTGGGTTTTACCGCCACGGTCACCGTGGTTGGTCTCCTCGCCATCCTCACCTGGTTGCTGTACACCGGTCACCTGGCGCGGGCAGAACGCCGTCTGGCCGAGCGGAAGGGCATCTATCGCGAAGTGGTGAGCGGGCTCGCCACCCGGGATCGAGCCCTGCTCGAACCCGAGATCCACCAGCTTCGCACTCTCCGCGACTTCGAGGCGTTGGAGGCGGTACTCGAGGAACAGGCCCGCAGCTCGACCGAACGTCCCGCCTGGTTGCTCGATGCCTACGATCGCCTCGGCCTGGTCGAGAACTACGCCACCCGGCTGAGAAAAGCGGAGAAGTGGCGGGAGCGCGCCTTTGCCGCTGAGCTGCTGGGACGGGTCGGCAACGCCAAAGCTGTCCCTGCCCTGCTCGAGACCATTCAGGCCACTCGCACCGAGGATGCCGACGTTCGGGAAATCGCGCTGCGCGCGCTCGCCCGGATCAAGGATCCGCGCGCCGTCGCACCCCTGGTCGAGGCCCTGAGAAAGTCTGAGGTCTGGCTGGCCCCTCGGATCGCCGACATCCTGGGTCGCCACGGCGAGGTGGTCGTGGACCCGATGATCGCTTTTCTCACCGAAACCACTCGCCATCCCGCCCGGGCCTGGGCCGCCAACATCCTGGGCGAGCTCCGCGCTCCACGGGCATTCCCGGTCCTGGTGCAGGCGTTGGGAGATCTGGACGACGAGGTGCGGGCGAAGGCGGCCGGGGCACTGGGCCGTTTGGGAGACCGCCGCGCCATCACTTACCTGCTCGACACGCTGCTCACCGATCCCGCGCCATTCGTACGCGCCCGGATCGCCGGCGCCCTGGGTCAATTCAATGAGCCCGAAGTCATCGAGCGGCTAGTACGCGCCCTCGGCGATCCGGCCTGGTGGGTCAGGATGCGCAGCGTCGAAGCGCTGGAGCAGATCGGACCGGTCGCCGAGTCGCCCCTCCTGCTGGCGCTGGACGATCCGGATCCGGAAATCCGTATTCGTGCCGCGACCGCACTCGAGCGCCTCGGCGTCCCAGCCCGGCTCATCAGCCAGATCGAAAGCGGAGACACGGGACAGGACGCGCTCGGCATTCTCACCAAGTTTGCGGTGGCCGGCGCCAGGGAGATGCTCGCCGAGCACCTTCACCACCCTTCTTCCAACGTCCGAGGTGCAGTCATCGACGCCGCTCGGATAGCGCAGCGCAGCGATCTGGGCGACGAATTGATCGAATGTGCTCAGCAGGATCCTGACCCGGCAGTACGAGCTTCCGCACTCGAAGCCCTGCACGCTCTTGGAATCCGTGAGTCGGTGCCCGCGGCCCTCGATTGCCTGGGCGATGCCGATCCGAAGGTTCGCGCCCAAGCCATGTCTCTACTTGGAGAACTTGGCGGTCAGGACCTCGCCGATGTGATTCGGCCTCGCTCGTCCGATCCTCAGCCGCTGGTTCGCGCGGCCGCAGCCCGGGCGCTCGGACTGGTTCGGGCGCGTGACGCGACCGAAGAGTTCACCCGACTGCTGCGAGACCCCGAGCCGCACGTCCGCGCCGCTGCCGCCGACGGTGTCGCCGCTGCCAATGCCCGAGTGGCTGCGCCCGTCCTCACCGATTTGCTGGGAGACAACGACCCCGAGGTCCGTCTCGCGGTCGCCCGGGCCCTCGGCGCTCTGGGCGACCCCGGCGCGGTGAAACCCCTGCTCCGTACCTTCCGCGATGCCGATCCCACACTGCGCCTGACACTGATTCAGAGCATTGCGCGACTCGACCCGGCGGCGCTGGAAGAGCTGATCGATCTCCTCCTGGAAGCGCGGGACGAGCCAAGCCGGGTCGGAGTGGTCGAGACGATCGGGCACCTCAAGTCTGAACGTTCATTCCATCTCCTGGAGCGCCTCTGGCGCGACGAGGCACCCGCCGTTCGCGTCGCCGTTGCCAATGTGCTCTCCAAGTTCGACGGGGAACGGACCGCGCCCCTCCTCGCAAAGGGCCTCAGCGATCCCGAATCCCTGGTTCGGGCCCGCGCGGTGGATGGTCTGGTCCGGCTCGCACGCAACGATTTGGGCGGGGAGATCGTGAAGCTCCTCGCCAACGATCCCTCTCCCCTGGTCCGCGAGCGGGCCGCTCTCGCCACCGGGATCTTTCGTCACTCCGGAGCGGAGATGGCACTGCTCAATGCCTGCCGCCCCGAGCAGCCCCTGAACGTTCGCTCCGCTGCCGCGCTGGCCATCGGCGCCTACGACCAGGAGAGCATGGTGACCCGGGTGCTGGAAATGGCGGACGAGTCCGACCTGCGCGACATGATTCGCGAGCGCCTGAAGGACGACTCGGAGTATCGCCTGCTCGGTCTGAGGCTGCGCGAAGCGCGACACGTGGAGTTGCGCGCGCTTGCCTCAACCTCCCGGGAGCAGATGGAAGCCACTCTCGCCGAAGGAATGCGCGGCGTACTGAGCGCCGAGCAGCGGGTACGCCTTGTCGCGGGACTCAAGGCCTTCCAGGGCGAGCGTAGCCGCAGCGCACTGCTTCAGGTGATCCGGGGAGACCCAAGCCCGGAGGTCCGCGCCGCGGCCCTCGCGGCGGTGGGAGAAATGCTGGAGGAGGAAGAGCTGTTCCTTACGGCGAGCCGCGCACTGGCGGATCCGCACCGTGATGTGCGGCACGCGGCGATCGCCTTGTTCCAGCGGATTGGCCCCGAGAGAGCCCTGCCGGCATTGATCCGCCAGCTCAAAGGCGACGATGACCCGGTCACCCTGCAGGCCGTGGCCGACCGCGCCGAAGCCGACTTCGATGCCTTCGTGGATCTGGCACTCGGCGTAGCACTCGATGGGCAGGAAGCCATCATGGTGGCGCGGGTCGCGCGCTTCATGCACCACCCCGGCCTGGCCCGTGTGCTCGGCGTGATTGCCCGCAGCGAGACTCCCGATGTCCGCGACGCCGTCGCCCGGGCCTGGGCCGGGCGACCCGACATGATTGACCAGGCGGCCCTCGAGAGCATGACGGCCGACCCCATGGTCTC
>DATIOP010000082.1:0-4543 GCA_035472975.1 Gemmatimonadales bacterium | reverse complement strand
ACCTTCGCTGACCGTGCTGGAGCAGTTCCTCGGCCGGCCGCTGGCGCCGGAGGCGATTCTGGCGGACATGAAGCGGGCGAAGCTGTAAAGCGGGAACCGGGAACAGGGAACGGGGAAAGGCAGCGAACTGCTCCAACACCTCATCCCGAGCAAAGCGAGGGACCTACTCTCCTATCCAAGGTGCCAAGCCAAGTAAGCTGGATCCCTCGGATCCCCTCGCTTCGCTCGGGGTGTCCTCGGGATGAGGTGCTGGAGCAGTTCGGCGACTTTCCCGTTCACCACTCAGTCCTCAGTCCATTCCCTCGTCACTACGCCACGTCCCTGCCCTTTCCGTAGGACGAAGACTGGCAGCTCCGCCGGACACCGGAATCGCGCCCGAATGGTCGTCGTCCCGATGCCGCGGGAGACATAGAGCGGCGCCAGAGTGTCGCGGTACCAGCCTTGGACAAAACGTCCGCTCCCGACCGGAAGGAGGGGTGGGATGAAGGGCGGACGGATCTGGCCGCCGTGGGTGTGACCGGCCAGCATGAACGCGGGCGGCGGACCGATGCCGGGGGGAATCAGGTCGGCGTAGCCGGGGGCATGATAGGTCCAGATCTGGATGTCGGCGGGAAGGGCGTACTTCAGCGTCTGTTGAAGGTCCGGCTTGCCGCGAACCGGATCATCGAGTCCGATGATATTCAGCGACGCGTTTCCGATTTCGATCCGGCGTGACCGGTTCAGCAGGAGCTCGGTGCCGGCCGCACTGTAGGCGGCCTCGGCCTGCGTCGAGCTGATGTCCACGAAGTACTCCCAGTTCCCCATCAATGCCAACGTCGCAACTGAACCCCGGCACTCTCGGGTGAACGTTGTGACATCGGGCAGGTAGCTCTGGTGCTCGCAGGCATCCCCGGTGAGCAGGGTGATTTCGGGCTTCTCGGTCTGGATCAGTTCCATCGTGGCCCGGGCCGCGGCGTGGATACCTCCATGCAGATGCATGTCAGTCACCTGCGCGATCCGGACTCCATCGAGAGCATCGGGGAGGCGCGGAATCTCGACATCGTGGCGGGTGATGTAGACTCGACGGCCCTCGATCCCGAACGCGTCGGTGGCGAGGGCTCCAGCGGTCGCCGCGGCACCCAGGAGGAACCCTCGGCGGGAGATGTGAAAGGAGCGCATTACGTTCAAGTGTAATACTGCCGAGCCCGGTCCAGTCCCGGTCCGGCACCTGCCCACGCACCCCCTATTTCGGTAACTTTCACCACCCTCACCCCAGTTCCTTGACCGAACTACAAGACCGCTTACAGCAGGCCCTTGGCACCGCCTACCACCTGGAACGCGAGTTGGGCGGTGGAGGGATGAGCCGTGTCTTCGTCGCGGAGGAGACGGCGCTGGGCCGCAAAGTAGTCGTGAAGGTCCTGCCGCCTGAATTCGGAGCCGGGCTCAACGTCGATCGCTTCCGGCGCGAGATTCAGGTCGCTGCGGGGCTGCACCATCCTCACATCGTCCCCCTGCTCGCTGCCGGTCAGGCCGGGGACGTCCTCTACTACACGATGCCGCTCATCGAGGGGGAGTCGCTTCGGGCCCGGCTCGCAAGCCGGGGCGAGCTGCCGGTTCATGACACAGTCCGCCTGCTCAAGGACGTTGTGGACGGCCTGGCCTTCGCCCACCAGCACGGCGTGATGCATCGCGACATCAAGCCCGACAACGTGCTGATTTCGGGCAAGCATGCTCTCGTCACCGATTTCGGTGTTGCCAAAGCGCTGGAAGCGAGCGGCAAGAGTTCCATCACCTCGACCGGACTCGCGCTGGGAACTCCGGCCTACATGGCGCCTGAGCAGGCCGCTGCGGATCCTCATACCGACCATCGCGCCGATCTCTACGCCGTTGGTGTGCTAGCCTACGAGATGCTGACCGGTGCCCCGCCATTCACCGGGCCATCCGCTCAGTCCGTGCTGACCGCGCACGTCACCAAGGCACCAGTACCGGTGACCGAGGCTCGATCCACAGTCCCTCCCGGCCTGGCCAGCATCGTGATGCGCTGCCTCGAGAAGAAGCCGGCCGATCGTTATCAAAGCGCTGAAGAACTCCTGAGCCAGCTCGAGCTGGCCTCAACTCCAAGTGGTGGAACTGCGCCGACCAGTGCGACCCCGGCAGTAACGGCGGCAACGACCGGTACTGCGACAGGAGTCGCAATGAGCGGGACGCCGGCATGGCGCAGGGCCGGCCTGCTGATCGTGGGGGCGGCTTTGGCGCTTTCGCTGGCGATCGCCGTGCCCCGATTCAGGAGCAGGTCTGCCGCGGCTCCCGGCGGCATGACGATCGCCGTGCTGCCATTTCAGAACCTGGGCAAACCGGAAGACGAGTACTTCGCCGACGGGATTACCGAGGAAATCATCAACCGACTCACCGGAGTCAGTGGCCTTCGAGTCATACCGCGCAGCAGCGCCATGCAGTACAAAGGCACTACGAAGCCGCTGCGACAAATCGGCGAAGAGCTCGGGGCCGGCTACATCCTCGAGGGTACCGTGAGGTGGGACCAGCTGGCGGACGGCACCCGCCAGATCCGGGTGAGCCCGGAGGTGATCAAGGTCTCCGATGGGACCAACGTCTGGGCTCATGGCTACCAGGCGGTCCTAGCGGGCGTCTTCCAGGTTCAATCGGACATCGCGCAGCAGGTCACTTCGGCTCTTGGCGTGGCCCTCGCCGAACCGGAAAAGCAGGAGTTGGCCGAGAAGCCGACCGGGAATCCGGAGGCTTACGACTACTACCTGCGGGGCCGGGCCTCCTACCTCCGCGGCTACGGGAGGGCGGACATCGGCGGCGCGATCGAGAATTACTCCAAAGCCGTCGCCGCGGATCCCAATTTCGCGATCGCCTGGGCAGCGCTGTCGGAGACCCATTCGGAGAACTACTGGTTCTTCTTCGATCGCACCCCCCAGCGTCTCGTCATGGCGAAGGCGGCGGCGGATTCGGCCCTCCGGCTTAATCCGGACTTGGCGGATGCCCATCGGGCGATGGGGTTCTACTACTACTGGGGATTCCTCGACTACGATCGCGCTCTGCAGGAGCTGAACCTCGCCTTGAAGAAACGCCCCAACGATCCCGACGTGTTTTTTGCGATCGCGGCGGTCCAACGCCGTCGGGGCCGCTGGGACGATGCGGTCGCGAACTTCAAGAAGTCGGTCGACCTGGATCCCCGCTCCCCCATCAACAGCGAGAATCTCGGCGAGACGTATTTCCTCATTCGGCGCTACGAGGACGCCAAATACTATATCGAACGCTCCCGGGATCTGTCTCCGGATTGGAATCTCCCTTATGCGTTGCTGGCTCGGATCGCGCTGCGTTGGCACGGAGATACCGCCGAAGCGTATCAATCCTTACGCCAGGGAGCTGCGAGAGTTGGGCCGGAAGCGTTACTCGCCTTCTTCGGCACCGTCCAGGGAGGGTACTTCGGAGATGCCTTCCTCGTGGCAAGGGACTCCATGTTCTCGCGAGCCTTGGCCGGCTCGACGCCCGCGATGTTCAATGACTCGACCAGCTACTTCCTTCTCAGGGCCGAAGTGGCACGGCAGCAGAACCAGCTGGCCAAGTCCCGGATCTATCTCGATTCGGCCCGTGTCATCAAAGAGGCGGCGGTCGGTGGGCCTACCGAAGAAGCGTTTGTGCATACCGAGCTGGGCCTGATCTATGCGAGCCTGGGCCGCCGTAGCGATGCCATTCGCGAAGGGAAGCGGTCCGTCGAAATGCTTCCTCTGTCAAAAGAAGCCTACCGGGGCGGGACACTGCTTTACCAACTCGCGCGCATCTACGTTCTCACCGGAGACTACGACTCGGCAGTCGATATCCTGAACCAGCTTCTGACAGTGCCGTCGATCGTCTCCGTTCCAGAACTCCAGGTGGACCCCTTCTGGAAGCCGCTGGCTGGAAATCCCAAGTTCGAGAAGATGCTCGCCTCCCAGCCCAAGGTTCAGTGATGACCGGCGATCTCTTTGACCGCTTGCAGACCACGCTCGGTTCCACCTACCGCCTCGAGAAGGAACTCGGTGGCGGCGGGATGAGCCGTGTCTTTGTCGCGGAGGAGACGGCGCTGGGCCGCCAGGTCGTCATCAAGGTCCTGCCACCCGATTACGCGGCGATGCTCTCGGCGGACCGGTTCCGCCGGGAGATCCAGCTCGCGTCCCGGCTGCAGCACCCGCACATCGTCCCCCTGCTGACAGCCGGAGAAGCCGGCGGCACCCTTTACTACACCATGCCCTTCGTCGAGGGGGAATCGCTCCGGGCCCTGCTCAACCGGAAGGAGCGAATTGCCACGGCGGATGTCGTCAGGATGCTGGGAGAAGTCGCCGACGCGCTGGCCTACGCGTACCGGCATGGCGTGGTGCACCGCGACATCAAGCCGGAAAACATCCTGCTGAGCGGCCAGCACGCGGTAGTCACGGATTTCGGGATCGCGAAGGCGCTCGGCAGCGTCTCGGGAGGCGGAACGCTCACCTCCGCCGGCCTGTCGATGGGCACCCCCGCGTACATGGCGCCGGAACAGATCGCCGCCGATCCCAACATC
>DATIOP010000081.1:0-10707 GCA_035472975.1 Gemmatimonadales bacterium | reverse complement strand
CGCGACGTTGCTCCGGCTGCCCGCTCCCCGCGGCGAGGTGCCCGTCGCCCTCCGCGAGTTCGCCTCAACGGGCCGGATGACCGACGGCGAGATCGCGACGGCCCTGGATCCCAAGGCCGATCCGCAATCTCCAGCAACCCGCTCGCACATCGCTGCCGTCCGCGGCTTCCAGGGCACGATGGCATCCGCCGATGCCACTGCGATGGTGTTCGCTCGAGTTCGGAGCCAGCTCGATTCCGCCCACATGCTGGCGGCGCAGGGACAAGGAGCTGCGGCCAGCGGGACGGCCTTCGACGCGTACATGACGTTTGAGCAGGTGGAGAACTCTGTGCGGGTGAAGAACGCCGCACTGGCCGACCAGCTCGAGGCGGGTTTCGCGGCGTATCGCACTCGTGCCGCGGGCGGAGCCACGGCGCAGGAGCTGAAGGGCATTCAGGCCCACCTGATGGCCGACCTGGAGAACGCCGAGCGGGTGATCGGAGACGAGCTGTCTCCCTTCAACCTGTTCCTCCAGTCGCTGGTGATCCTGGTCCGTGAAGGACTCGAGGCGATCCTGGTGATCGGCGCAGTGATGGCCTTCCTGATCAAGACCGGCAACGTCCAGCGCAAGCGCGACATTCACGTGGGCATTGGCGCCGCGGTTCTGGCCAGCCTGCTCACCGCCGTTGCGCTGGAGACGATCTTCCAGATCTCGCCGGCTCGCCGCGAGGCGCTGGAAGGCCTGACCATGATGGTCGCGACGGCGATGCTGTTCTACGTGAGCTACTGGCTCTTGTCGAAGATGGAAGTGGCCAAGTGGAATCGCTTCGTTCGGGGGCGGGTGCAGGACGCGGTAACCAGCGGGTCCGCTCTCGCCTTGGCGTCGGTGGCATTCCTCGCCGTCTATCGCGAAGGCTTCGAGACGGTGCTGTTCTACAAGGCGCTGTTCCTGACCGGTGGCAGCTCTCCGATTCCCATCGTGCTCGGCATCCTGGTCGCCTCGGTCATCCTGGTGGCGGTCTATGTAGGGATCAACAAGTACGGAGTGAAGATTCCGCTCAAGCCGTTCTTCGCCTTTACCAGCGCGTTCCTCTACTACATGGCGTTCGTCTTCGCAGGGAAGGGAATCGCGGAGCTGCAGGAGGGCGGGCTGGTGGGGACCACGATCGTGCAATGGGCGCCGCGAGTTCCGGCTTTGGGCATCTATCCCACGGTTGAATCACTGGCGCTGCAGGGCGTGCTGCTCCTGCTCTTGGCCGGCGGACTGGTCTGGACCTTCATGATCGAGCCGCGCCGGTTGAAGACCACGAACGTCATGGTGCCGGAGACCCAGCCCGTTCCGTCGGGGTCGCCGGTGCCGGTCGAGCCATCTCGAGTGGATCTCGACATGCAGCGCTCGCTCGAGCGCATGGGTGCGGATCTGGCCGCGTTGCGGGCGGAGGTCGAGCGGCTGAAGCAGCTGCTGGCTAGCAGGAGTTCGCGGCGGTAGGCGTCGCGGCCACGTCGTCGCGACTGAAGTCGCGGCTCGGCAGACCGTGGCTCTGCCACGGGTGCGATGTGAATCTCCTTCGTAGATGCGGCGGCGGGTCGGCTGCGCCGCTGTGGTCGCGACTTTAGTCGGGTGCACCTTCGGCCGCGATGTTAGCCTCCCTCGCCCGGTGCGGCCTCGCTTGCCACGTCGTACTCCGCCGCCTCGTCGCCAGCGAAGGTCGCGACTAAAATCGCGTGTCGTCGCGAAGCGACGCCTTGCCGAGCCGCGACTTCAGTCGCGTGCCCTGACCTCGGAGAGGTAAGGGCCCGGGTCAGGCGAGGGACTGTTGCTGTACTTCGCGATGAGCGAGGCTGCGATCACGATCAGCACCATGCTCACCACCTGGGCCACCGTCAGCGGACCCAGCAGGCGATCGTCTTTGGCCCGCAGGAATTCGATCAGGAAACGCTCGACTCCCGCAAACAGCAGATAGACCCCGAACAGCCAGCCCACCGGTTTGTCCTTGAGCCGCCACCGCCACAAGAGGGCGAAGACGGCCAGCATGATGGCGACCTCATACAGCTGCGTCGGATGCACCGCGAGCACGGTCTGGGGATCGGTGCCGGGCGGCATCGGGATGCCGAAGAGCGAGGTCATGTTCTCCGCCGTTGAGGGCGGCAGTCCCTGGGGAAACTTGACTCCCCACGGGAGATTGGTCGGGCGGCCGTAATCGTCGTTCACGATGAAGCAGCCGATCCGTCCCAGCGCATAGGCCGCGGCGAGAGACGGGGCGGCGATTTGGAAGGTCCACCGGAGCGGGACCCGCTTGCGCCAGCCGTTGATGATCACCGCCGCCGCTCCGCCCAGAAACCCTCCGTACCACACCAGGCCACCGCGCGAGAAGAGGCTTCCGCCGTTCATCGCCCAGTACCACAGCTTGGCACCGATGATGCCGCCGATCACCGCTGCGACGGTGATGTCCGCCGCGTACTCCTCGTGAAGCCCGCGCCGCCGCAGCTCCAACGCGATCAGCCAGCCGCCCATGAGGAAGCCGACCATCATCATGATCCCGTAGCCGGTGATCTCGATGTGGCCGAGGAGCGGCACCGGGAAGCGCCAGACGAGGGGATAAACGTTCATCGGGGTGCGCCTGTGAGGGCAGCGGGAATGGTGAGACCGGGAAATGGCAGATCGGCTCTGGGCTCGAGGTCCCAGCCGCTCGATTCTCCGCGGCTCAGGTGCCAGGCGCCCGCCGCGGCGATCATGGCTGCGTTGTCGGTGTTGAGCCGGTTCGAGGCGACAGCCACGGTGGCGTCTCCCGAAAGCATGGAGCGGACCCGCTCGACCAGAACCTGGTTGCAGGCGACACCGCCACCCAGCATCACCCGAGAGTAACCCAGGTTGACCGCGGCATCGGCCGTCTTAGAAGCCAGCACTTCGACCATTGCGTCCTGGAATCCTCGCGCCATGTCCGCGCGCTCGGCCTCGAGGTCCCGGCTGGCCCGCACCGCGCGAAGTACGGCGGTCTTGAGCCCGCTGAACGAGAACGCGTAGCGATCCGGCCCCTCGCGGTCCAGTTCCTTGAGGAGAGGCCGCGGGAAGTTATAGCGACCGGCCTTGCCCGATTGCGCGAGACGCTCGATCGCGGCCCCTCCCGGGTAACCAAGGCCGAGCAGTGTGGCCACCTTGTCGAACGCTTCACCGGCCGCATCGTCACGCGTGCTCCCCAGCAGCCGGTAGTCTCCCCACGCCGGTACCTCCAGCAGCAGCGTGTGACCCCCGCTCACCAGCAGCGCCACGAATGGCGGTGCGAATTCGGGTTGTTCCAGGGTCGGCGCGAAGAGATGGCCCTCGAGATGGTGAACGCCGATCAACGGAACGTCGAGAGACAGGGCCATAGTCTTTCCGAACATGACGCCCACCAGCAACGCTCCCACCAATCCCGGGCCCGCGGTCACTGCAACGGCGTTCACTCCATTCTGAGTGATCCCGGCTTCAGCTAGCGCCCGCTCGGCGACGTCACCGATGGTCTGGAGGTGAGCCCGGCTCGCCAGCTCCGGGACTACTCCGCCGAATATCCGGTGTATGTCCTGCGAGAGGATCACGAGGCTGGCGAGGCGCCGCTTGTCTCCCTCGACCGAAAGCACCGCCGCCGAGGTTTCGTCACAGGACGTCTCGAAGGCGAGAATGTTCTGGGCCATTACTGACCCTCTCGCTTGGCGGTATCGGGCAGGACTTCGAAGTTGATCATGACCTCGGGCGGGGAAACCTTCACGGTGCCGAACCCTTCAGTATCAATCGCGACCGAGCGTTCGAAGACTCCCTCGACCTTTTCGACGCGGAGCGGCATGGTCTTCACCGAGTCGATTCTGGCCACCTGGTCGGCAGGGCCGGTGAGGCGCACCACACCCGGAAATACCTGGACCGCTCGCACCAGCCTGGTTCCCGAGTCCAGCTCTAGCCTCAGGTCAGCATGGACCGGGACGGAGCGAAATACCACAGGATCGAGCTGAATGGTGACCTGGCGGGGCTGGATATCCTGCACCCTGACTTCACCGCCTCGCGGCACCTCGACTTCCGAAGGCAGCAGATCCAGGGTGACCGCGCGCCCGGTGATGGTGTCGGGAAGAATGCGGGTCAGAGTAAGATGAGCGCCGGTGAGCTTGATCAGCTCACGCCGGGGACCGACCACGAGAGCGGTTACCGCCGGAGGATCTCCGGTCAACGAACGGCCTGCGGGTCCCTGGGGAACCAGCGTTACCGGAAGAACCCTGCTGGCCGGCTGTTCCGCGGTGGCGACCACCCAGAGCATGACTGCCAGCAGGAGAGAAGTGATCTTGAGCGGCCAATTCCTCGCCAGCGCGCCGAGCTTCACGAGTCCGGAGATTCCGCGAGGAGCCTGGCGACCAGCGCTCGATTCACCGGGGAGTTCCAGTCCTGTGCCCCGATGAGGCGTTTCACGATCACGCCCTTCTTGTTCACCAGGAAGCTCTCGGGAACACCGGTGGTCTGGTAGTCCTGCTGGATCTGGCCGTCCCGATCCTGGAGGATGTCGAAGGTGAGATGCAGATCGTCGGCGAACTGGCGAACCTCCTGGGGGCCGACCACGTCCACGCTTACCGCCGCGATCTTGAAGCCCTTCCCGCTCAGCGAGTCGTACAGGGCCTGCATCGCCGGCATCTCGACCTTGCAGGGGATGCAGTAGGTGGCCCAGACGTTCACCAGGGTCACGGTCCCCTTGTAGTGCCGGCGGAAGCTGACGCTATCCTGGTTCCGGAGGTCGTACACCTTGAAGTCGGGCGCTGGCGCACCGATCTGGACCGCTGTGACGTCGGGACCAAACCAGAGCACGGCCCCGACAGCGAGGCCCAGCCCCGCAACGATCGATCCCACCCAAAACCATTGTCTATTCACGATTCCTTAAACCTGCTGAAGACAACGTCTCTTTAACGCCCGCACCGCCCCACCCGGATCTCCCGTTCCGAAGACCGCGGTTCCCGCCACAAAAGTATCGGCTCCGGCGCGCCATGCGGTCTCGATGGTCTCGACCGTGATCCCGCCATCCACTTCCAGCGCGGCACGGGAACCTTCGCTGTCGAGCAGGGCGCGGGCCCGCTCAATCTTTCCAGTCGCCGCCGGAATGTAGGACTGGCCGCCGAATCCGGGATTCACACTCATGATGAGCAACAGGTCGAGATCGTCAACTACCTCGGCGACGGCCTCGAGCGGTGTCGAAGGCACCAGTGCCAGACCGGCCATCATGCCGCGTTCCCGGACATGGGCAAGATGTCGCTGGACGTGCACGGTCGCTTCGGGATGGAAGGTGAAGACCGTCGCACCCAGATCGGCGTACTCCATGATGTAACGCTCGGGTTCCTGGACCATGAGGTGCACGTCGAGCGGCGCGTTGGTGAATTGCCGCAAGGCGCGAAGCACCGGGGCGCCGAAGGTCAGGTTGGGCACAAACCGGCCGTCCATCACATCGATGTGGAGCCACTCGGCTCCGCCGGCCAAAGCGGCCTCGACCTCTTCCTTCAACCGGCCGAGGTCGGCGCTGAGCAGGCTGGGGGCGATCCGCACCGTCATGGAGAGGCCTTCCGTGAGAGGACCAGATCCACCTTACTACCTCGCGAGCTCAAGGTACCCGGTGCGGGTTGCTGTTCCACCACGATGCCGTCCGGCTTTCCCAGGACAGTACGTGACGATGTCGAACCGAGCGTAAGGCCCGCCAGCTCCAGCCGCTCCCGCGCCTGTTGCGTCGTCATTCCGATCACGCCCGGCACGCTGATTTCGGCGGGACCGCGGCTCACCACGACGTCAACCGAGGTTCCAGGATCGCGGCCGACTCCCGCGCCCGGACGGGTGGCGACGACGACGCCAGGATCCGCCGCCGAGGGCAGCGAGTCGGTGACGCCGATCGTGAGCCCGGAAGCCTGGAGAACCTTGACCGCCAGGTTCGCGTCGAATCCGACCACGTCAGGCACCGCGATCGGGGCGGGGCCATTGCTCAAGGCCAGGGTGATCGGCGAGTTGGGCGGCAGCACAACACCGGGCGCCGGGTCCTGCCAGACCACCGTTCCCTTGGGCGCCTTGGGATGGGCCATATCCGGGTCCAGCTTCATCCGGAACCCTGCCTTGGTGAGCCGTGTCTTCGCCTCGGTTACCCCCAGGTCAAGAAGCCGCGGCACCGCGTGATCGGTCGAGAACAGCTTGGACGGGAACAACCAGAGCACGGTGAGAAGGTAACCGATAAGGAACGCGCCAAGGACGACGGCAACCTGGAGGACCAGTCTGCGTCCGGCAATCGTCTCAAGCATCGGCTGGAACAGCGGCTGGCCCTCATGGCGCCGGAAGCGCATTAGGCGATTCTCCTGAGGCGGGCTGCGAAGGCCCCATCCATGCCGTGCCGCTGAGGGAGCAATTCGAGGTCTCCCTTGTCGGAGAGCAGCTCAGAAGTCAGGCCGGCGGGCGGCTCACGACGGAATTCCGGCGAGCGCGCCAGGAAGCGATCGATCTGCTCGGCGTTCTCCTCCGGCTCGAGCGAGCAGGTAGAGTAGACCAGGAGGCCGCCCGGCGGTACCAGCGCGGCACACGCGGCAAGCAGATCTGCCTGGCGCCGCCTCAGGCGTTCGAGCGCTTCAAGATTCACCTTCCACCGAGCGTCCGGATGCCGCGCGAAGGTACCGGTGCCCAGGCAAGGAGCATCCAGCAAAACCGCGGCGCACCGCTTGAGCGGAGGGCGACTCGCGTCCGCCGCCACGATGAAGGCAGGACCTGACCCGGCGCGAGCGAGATTCTCGGCCAGTCGTGGCAGCCGCGAGGGCCGGGCTTCGCCCGCGATCACCGAACGGACGCTGCGGCCCATGGAGATCGTCTTGCCGCCCGGGGCTGCACAAGCGTCGTACACCATGGCATCGGTGGGGAAGTCCGCGAATCGTACTACCAGAGCCTGGGCCGGATCCTGAACGATGAAGGAGCCTACGGCGTATCCCGGCAGATTGACGGGAGAACGTCCCGTCACAATCAACCCCGCACCGAAGGGCGCAGACTCGAATTCGATCCGATTCTCCTCGAATCGGTTACCGATCTCAGCTTCGCTCTCTCGGCCGGGCTGGACGACAAGCACGGGTCGCCGGTTGTTCCACGCGAGCAGCGCCTCGGTGTCTTCCGAGCCGAATCGTGCTACCCAACGGGCGACAAGCCAGTCGGGGTGCGAGTAACGGGTGGAGAGGTCGGACGAGGCGGACAGGGCGGACGGGGTCTCTTCCGACTTTCCCGCTTCCCCCGCTCTCCGCAGCACCGCATTCACGAACCCCGCGGCCTTCGCTCCAGCCACTTCGCGCGCCAGGTCCACCGATGTGCTGACGGCGGCGTGAGGTGGCACTCGGTCCAGCTGATCCAGCTGGTACACGCCGAGTCGGAGCACGCCGCGAATCAGGGGCGGCACTGAGCCGAGTCCCCGGGGGACGTGCCGTTCCAGCCGGGAATCGAGTTCGGTCTGCCGCCGCAGGACTCCCGCCGCCAGTTCGTGGGCCAACCGGCGATCGGCCCCTTCCAGCCCCTTCATGCTCAACTCGAGCGCCGCATCCATCGGCAGACCCCGACCTGCCCGCTCCAGGATTCGGAGCGCGGCGCGGCGTGGTGCGAGGCCGGGTGGTGAAAGGTCAGTGGATGCGTCGGTCACAACATCCCGCTCGTCGGACTCGACGGCACGGCCACTTCCCGCCGAGGCATCCGACCCGCCAGGAACGCGAGGCGGCCGGCTTCGACGGCGTAGCGCATCGCGAGCGCCATGCTGACCGCATCTTCGGCTTCGGCGATAGCGGTGTTCATGAGAATGCCGTCAACGCCTTGCTCCATCGTGATGCACGCATCGGAGGCGGTGCCGACCCCGGCATCCACCAGCACCGGCACCTTGAGCCGCTTCTTGATGGTGCGAATGCTGTAGGGATTGAGCAGGCCGAGTCCGCTGCCGATCGGAGATGCGAGCGGCATGACGGCGGCCGCGCCGGCGTCCTCCAGTCGCAAGGCCGTGATCAGATCATCGTTGGTATAGGCCATCACCTGGAATCCCTCGGCCGCCAGCGTCTTCGTGGCGGAGATGAGGCCGGCGGTGTCGGGAAGCAGGGTGTCCCGGTCCCCGATCACTTCCAGTTTGATGAAATCGTTGAATCCCGCTTCGCGACCGAGCCGGGCGTAGCGGATCGCTTCCTCTGCGGTATAACAGCCCGCGGTGTTGGCGAGCAGAAAATACCGGGTGGGATCGAGGTGATAGAGCAGTCCCTCTTCCCGGGTGCGATCGAGGTCCACCCGACGCACGGCGACCGTTACCACCTCGGCGCCGGACGCCTCGATGGCGCGGACCATTTCCACGTTGCTGCGGTACTTCCCAGTGCCAACCAGCAAACGAGAACGAAAAGATCGTCCACCCACCGTGAGCGGCGGATCGGTCAAGGTTTGTTCCTGTATTGTCGTTGCCATATTCCGCCTCATCCTCCACCAACGAAGTGCACCAGCTCGACCGAATCGCCGTTCTGGAGCCCGGTGTCTGCAAGGCGCGGGCGGCGAACGATCTCCCGATTGAGCTCCACCACGACCATGCGCGCGTCCAGATCCAGCTGGTGCAGAAGATCGGCGAGGGTTGCCGGGCCTTCGATTGCTCGGGGTTCGCCGTTCACCGTTAGTGTCAGTGTCATCATGCTGCCTCGAGCCAGGGCGCCAGCAGTGCCAGCGCCGCCGCGGCTGGATCCCGCACGTGCCATGCAGCGGTGATGGCGGCGATCCCATACGCGCCCGCCTCTCGCAGCTGCTGGCTCCGCTCGGGAGTCACTCCGCCGATCGCGATGACGGGCCGGCCGAGTCTTGCCACTTCAGTCACCAATCCCGGTCCGGCCGCAGGCCGGTCGGGATGGCTGGTGGTGCTGTAGATCGGGCCCACGATCAGGAAATCCGCTCCAGCTTCGAGGGCCACCCGCGCTTCCTCGGTCGAGTGCACTGAGCTTCCAATCCAGCCCGACCAACTGCCGGCTGCCAGTCGCGCATCGCCCGGGAGCAGATCGCCCGCGCCAAGCTGCACCCCATGGGCGCCCAGCGCTGCGGCGATATCGGGCCGTCCGTTCACGAACACCGCCGCCTCCGGTGGCCGGGCCAGCGACAGGAAGCGACGGACCGTCGCCGTCAGCTTCTCGCCTGTGGTGGTGCGGTCCCGTGCATGCAGCGCCACGACCGATCCGGTCGAGGCCAGCGCGGCGGCCCGTACGCCCAGATCTTCCAGTTCCAGCACGGCCCGATCGGTTATCGCGTGCAGCCGAGGCAACGGCCTCATACCAGCCGGTGACCGGGCTCCACGCGGTGGCCTCGAGTCCAGGCGCCAACCGCCATGCGAGTCTTCCCTGCGGGCTGGACCTCTGCCACC
The DNA here is from genome assembly GCA_035472975.1 of Gemmatimonadales bacterium. Taxonomy (GTDB): domain Bacteria; phylum Gemmatimonadota; class Gemmatimonadetes; order Gemmatimonadales; family GWC2-71-9; genus DATBGE01. The sequence continues at coordinate 1,342 of DATIOP010000081.1, read as the reverse complement.
TCCACGGCACCGACGCCTGCGGCGACATGGAGCGTCTGGCCCGCTTCCAGGACCGTACCCGGCTCACCACTCCCATTCACCGCACGGCCGCCGAACAGCTTCAGCTCCATGTTGTCCAACGACGTCCAGGCACCCGGGTCCGGATCGAACGCCCGTATGGTTCGAGCGACAGACGCCGCATCCCGCCCCCAGTCGAGCCGGGTTGTTCCGCGATCAATCTTGGGGGCGTACGTGGCGCGGCTATGGTCCTGCGGCTCCAGTTTGGCTGCGTCCCCCGCGACCATGGTGAGGGCCTCCACCAGTCCTGCGGCTCCCAGCTCCGCGAGGCGCTCGAGCAACTCACCACCGGTCTCGTCCCTTGCCACCTCGGTTTCGATGCAGTGCAGGACCGGTCCGGTATCCAGCCCCGGCTCGAGCTGCATGATGCTGACTCCGGTCGTCTCGTCTCCGTTCAGAATGGACCACTGAACCGGTGCGGGGCCGCGGTGCTTGGGCAGCAGGGAAGCATGCACGTTCAGCATGCCGCGCCGCGGAATGGCCAGGATCGCTGGCTTGAGGATGTGCCCGTAGGCGACGACGACGCCCAGCTCGGGATCGTAGCTGCGAAGGGCCGACTCGAACTCTTCTCCGAAGGGGCGCTCGGGCTGCAGGATGGGTAGGTCCTCAACCAGCGCGGCAACCTTCACGGGTGGGGGAGTGAGCGTGCTGCGGGAGCGTCCCACCGCGCGGTCGGGCTGGGTGACCACCAGCGCCACGTCGAAGCCTTCCTCGACCAGCGCCCGCAACGATGGAACGGCGAAGTCCGGCGTACCGAAGAACACGAGGCGCATCAGATCGTCCCCGCGGACGCGGGCCCCACCTCCGAGACGAAGCTGTCGCCTTCGTGTTCCTTCTTCCACTTCGACAGGATTCGCTTCCGCTTCAGGAGGCCGAGGTGATCCACGAAGAGAATGCCGTCGAGGTGGTCGATCTCGTGCTGGACCGCCCGGGCGGCGAGACCGTCGAGCGTCTTGGTGTAGCGGTTTCCCTCGCGATCGGTGGCTTCCAGCACGATTTTCTCGGGCCGGGTCACGTCGGCGTAAACCTTGGGGATCGAGAGGCAGCCCTCCTCCTCGGTGTCACGCCCCTCGGCCTCGAGGATCTCCGGGTTGATCAGGACCAGCTTCTCCTCCTCGGTCTCCACCACCGCGATCCGACGCGCGACCCCGACCTGATTGGCGGCGAGGCTTTTGTGGCCCGCTTCCTGCTAGCGCAAACGTCAGGAGGGGACTTTTCCTGGTCGTAAGTCATTGATAAGTCCAGATTCCGGGGACTTTTCGGGCGACGCCCCCTAGACCGCCAG
>DATIOP010000080.1:0-3797 GCA_035472975.1 Gemmatimonadales bacterium | reverse complement strand
CCGCAAACTCTGGCACCGTGGGGCTCGGATCTATCAGATCGATAGTCCCGCTCACCGAGACGTCGAAGGGTCCCCGCGTAAAGCTGCATCCGGTAAAGTCGAACCGGGCCGAGTCGGGAATCGCGTCGCTGTCGCTGTTGCTGAGTGGGTCCGGGCTGATAGCTGGATCGCACGGAGGCGGGCCCGGAAAGAAGTGCGGGATGATCCTGACGTGATGTCTCAGGAAGACCGCACTCGTGGAATTGAATTCCGAGGCCGCCACCAGCTCGTCCGCATCCTGGGTGATCACCTCGGCCAGCGAATCCGCTTGTGCGGCCGTCAATTCGTCCGAGGTTGAATCCGGGCTGCTGCTGTCACTGCATGCGAACAGGCCCGCCGTGAGTAGCGCGGCTCCGGCCGCGAGGAGGAAGCCGTGTCTGGCCATATGGTTAGCTCCTGTCAGAGTCGAGGGATCGGCAAGGCGATTCGGAGGGTAGACCGTGCCACTCGTCTCCGCGTTAAGCGACTATCCCTGACTCTCATGGTGATCTCCTTCACAATCCCGGCTTGCCGGGCGAAGCCAGAAAAATCGGATGACGCCAGAGCCTCTGCCGCCGACACCGGATTCGCCGGCGTGCAGGCCAGAGGTCAGGCTGTGATGGGAGTCGATCAGTACACCTCACAACACGTATTCGAAGATCTGCCGGATGGTGGCCGAGTGGTGCTGGAGCGGGACGATGCCGGCGACTCGGTGGGGATCGCGACGATTCGAGCGCACATGCGGGACATCGCACGCCGCTTTGAGGCGGGAGACTTTGCGCTACCGGGTGTGGTTCATGACCGCGAGGTGCCGGGGACCGACGTGATGGCCGCTCGACGCTCCGCTATTTCGTACACCGCTCTGGACCGCCCCCGAGGCGGGGAGCTGAGAATTGCCAGCCAGGATTCCGTCGCGGTCGCCGCGATTCACCAATTCCTTGCCTTCCAGCGCATGGATCATCACGCGATGGGTCACATACCTGAGTAGGCGCCCCGTTGGATGAAAGTTGGTTCAGAAGAAATGCTGGACTGATTCTGGGAAGCGTAAAATGGCGGGTAGTATCGGCAGGAATGCGAGCGTTAATTCACCTTGTGGGTTTCCATTCAGTGACGGATTTGGTCCAGTTGTGAAGGATGCGACCTTAGAAACGCAGGCGGAGACCGAGGAATCCGTGAGAGCCCCGGCGAGCATAGCCCCCGAAAAGAGTTAAGCGGTCGTCGATCGACTGCTCCAGACGGCCTCGCCACACTGTGCGAGTGTCCGGCGTGGTGACCGCCCATCCCGGGAGCAGCAAGGTAGACGCGGGAGACAGCACGCTCATTTGCCTTTGCGGCGCCGCCGCGGACGTGGACCTGACGGACGCTCGGTGGGCGGCGCTCATGGGAAGAACCGTGAGCACATCGCCGATCTGGGCACGAAGGGGAGATCCAAACCCCAGGAGGCAAACCCAAAGGGCAGCGGCGGCCGATTTCGAACAGTGCGAGCGGAGAGGCACGGGCTGAACCACCTGAAGCGAGACCCGACGAAGTAAGGAACATACCAGCCGGTACTTCCAAACAGAACAGTGCAATCCCGTGCAAGGCCCCGGGCCACTCGGCTTCAGGGCAAAGCCGGCAGTATCTTCACGGCCGTCCCCGTCCGACATCCTTCGTGAATTCGGTGGGTTTCATCGGCCCTGAGGCAACGCAAACTCCTCGACGAGCACCATGGTGATGTTGCTGGTGGACTCGTGACGCATCCGCTTGGCTTTCTGGTAGTCGGGATCGTTGTAGAGGCCGAGCGCCGCCTCCCGTGAGGGAAACCGGATGATCGCGTTCATCCTTCGCGCCTTTCCTTCTATGACATAGGGCGATGTATCCGAAGCGAGAACCTCGCCCCCGTACTTGGGAAGCAACGCCAGCACCCGCGGAGGATATCCCTGGAATTGCTCCGGGTCGTCGATGTCGTACATCCCGATGTAGTAGACGGACACGATTCCGGCCTCCCTCACGAACGGCGCACGATTGAACGATCTTGTGCTTAATTCCCACGGCTCGCTGCGGCGTGCGCTTCCCGCAGCGATTGGGCGCATTCCTCGCAGCACACTTCGACGATGTTTCCGCCGATCTTTACTTTGATGGCGTTGGCGTCCAGCTCGCAATCGCAAGCGGCGCAAGTCTTCGTGGTCATTTCTTTGGTCTCCATGTTAGGGCCGACCATTCGGCCGGAGATCAAAGAAACAATTTGCCACGAACCGGGCTATCAAAATCTTTAGCGATCTGGATCCGCTGTCGTTCGCGGGTTGAAAGGCCGAAAATCGAAGGGCGTGTCAGCGCAGGTGCGCCGATTGCTGGAATTCGGCGGGAGTGCGTCCGTAGGCCCGCCGGAAGGCCGCGGTGAAATGGCTGTGACTGGAGAAGCCGAGGTCGATACTCAGTGCGGTGAGATTGTCGTACTGGCCCAGCAGGTCCAGGGCCCGAGCCAGACGTAACCTCAGGTGATACCGGTAAAGCGGCACGGCTTCGACCTGCGCGAACACCTGGGTGAGATACACCGGTGAGACGCCGACTTCTGCGGCGATCTCCGCCAGGGTCCACCGCCGAGCCATGTCCGAGGTCAGGACCAGCTTGGTGCGATCCACCAGCTTCTGGCGGCCAAAGCTTCCCCGCGTGGCGTGCGAGGTCCGCTCGCCTAAAGCGCGCCGCATGAGAGTGAAGGCGAGGGTTTCCGCTTCCAGCGGTTCGGCAGCGTGACGGGTCAAACCATGTCGCAGCAGCGCCACCAGTACCTGGGCACGCGGGTCGATACGAAGGTGGAGCCGGCGAAAGGCTGGCGGGTCGCCCTCGCGCAGTTGATGTCTCGGCGCTAGCTCGCCGAGCAGTTCCGGGCCGACGGTGATTGACAGGCAGGCGTCGCCACCCTCGACGGGGTGACTCACACGGTAGCTCTCCATCGCATTGAACAGCACAACCTGGTTGGCTTCGGCCACGGCATCGTCCGGGCCGACATGGTACACGTAGACGCCGCGATAGGGAAACACCACGTGGGTGGTGCGCGACCATTCTTCGCCGCTCTTGGACCGATGTTCACCCCGGCAAATGACGTCCCGGATGGTGACGGCCTTGGTGCTCAGGAGGAGTTGGGCTGAGAGGTCCGGCATGGAGGGCTACATTCGGGGCCGCACTAACCGCAGGTTCGACGAAAACTGCAGTGGCTAGGGAGGGAATCGAACCCCCGACACGCGGATTTTCAGTCCGCTGCTCTACCAACTGAGCTACCTAGCCCTTTGGGGGGCGGGAATATAGCCCGGGGAGAGGGGGACAGGGAACCGGGAACGAGGTGTCAGGAATCAGGGGTCAGGTGTGAGGTGAGGTGTGAGGTCTCAGGGACCATGCACCGCTGAAGGGTCGGCACCCTGATACCTGACCCCTGATCCCTGACCCCTATTTTCTCCGTCCGCCTTCCCGCCTTTCCGCCCTCCCGCCCCGTCCGTCCCACCCGCATATTCCCCCGCCATGGGCCGCCCCCGGTTCTCCAACCTGACCGTCCTCGATCACCCTCTGATTCAGCACAAGCTTACGCTGCTTCGCGACCGGACGACCAGCACCCGGGACTTCAAGCAGCTGGTCAATGAGATCGCGATGCTGATGGCCTACGAGGTGACCAAGGACCTGGCTACCGAACCGGTGGAGATCGAGACCCCGCTCGAGCGCATGACAGGGCGCATGGTCTCCGGCAAGAAGTTGACCCTGGTGCCGATTCTCCGCGCGGGCCTCGGCATGGCTGACGGAATTTCCGC
>DATIOP010000079.1:0-4530 GCA_035472975.1 Gemmatimonadales bacterium | reverse complement strand
CCCAAGGGTGGTGGACGCTGTGCTGTTCGGCCGAAAGGTCCACCTCACTCTTCGCGAGGCGAAAGACGCCGACCGGCGCATTCGGGAGCTTCTGGGCGGGAGCGGAGTACCGGTAACCTCCCTGGAGCCGGTAGCGCCGTCCCTGGAGGATGCGGTCGTCAGTCTGATCCGTCGTACCGGGGGTACGGCTGATGACTGAGCGGATCTTCGCGGTCGCGCGGAAAGAGCTGATTCAGCTCCGGCGTGATCCTCGGAGCCTTACACTGGCATTCGGGCTTCCCGTGCTCCTCGTTCTGCTCTTCGGCTATGCCGTGAGCTTCGACGTCAAAGACATCAGGCTCGCGATTCTGGACGAGGACAGGACCAGCACCAGCCGGGAGCTGATCGACGCCTTCAGGGAAACCAAGGTCTTCCGCGATCTGGGCGCGATTTCCCGCAGAGCCGATGCGGACCGCCTGCTGACCCAAGGGAAGGCACAGATCGTAATCATCATTCCCCAAGGCTTCGCGGCCGATGCGGCGGTGCATCGGGGCGGCCGGATCCAGGCGCTGGTAGACGGTGCCGACGCCAACACAGCATCGATCTCGGTTTCCTACGCGGAGGCGACGGTTAGCACGTGGAGTCAGAGGGAAGCGGCGAAGGTAGGCCCCCAGCAGGCCGGGGTTCGAGCGGAGATCCGCGCCTGGTACAACGAGACGCTCGACAGCCGGCTCGCGATCGTTCCGGGATTGATCGCGGTGATCATGATGGTCATCGCGGCGATGCTCACGTCCCTAACCATCGCGAGAGAGTGGGAGCGGGGCACGATGGAGCAGCTGGCCTCTACACCGGTTGACCCGCTCGAGGTGATCGGCGGCAAACTGCTTCCCTACCTCGCCATTGGTCTCATCGACATGGCAATGACCGTTCTCCTCGGCATCTTCGTGTTTCAGGTGCCGTTCCACGGAAGCCTTTTACTTCTCTTCGTGACCTCGGTGCTTTTCCTCCTCGGAGGACTGGGACTGGGCATTTTCGTCAGCGCACTGGTCAAGTCGCAGCTGGTGGCCACGCAGATGAGCATGCTCATCACCTTCCTCCCCGGGTTCCTGCTCTCGGGCTTCGCGTTCGACATCGACAACATGCCGGTGGTTCTTCAGGGAGTTAGTCTGCTGGTTCCGGCTCGCTACTTCATCGTGGTGACGAGAGGAATCTTCCTCAAGGGAGTCGGCCTCGAGGTCCTGTGGCCGCCGATTCTCGCGCTCACCCTCTTCGCGCTTGGGGGTCTCACCCTCGCGGTGCGGATTTTCCACAAGGAGTTGGAGCCGTGAGCCCGGGACGTCTCCGCGAGCTGGTTCGCAAGGAGATGAAACAGATGCTGCGGGACCCGAAGATGAAGCGGATCATCTTCGCGGCCCCGGTGATCCAGCTCCTGGTGTTCGGCTACGCGGTCAACACCGACGTGCGAAATGCGCCGACTATTCTCGTGGATCAGGACAACACTCCGACCTCGCGGGCACTCGCCGACGCGCTAACGGCCTCGGGGAATTTCGCGATCACGCAGCGCTCGAGCCGGAGTGGGGACATCGATCGGGCACTGGATGGCGGGTCCGCCCTGGCCGGGGTGCTGGTGTCGCCGGGCTTCGAGCGCGACCTCCGGGCGGGCCGAAACCCAGCCGTTCAGGTGCTGGTTGACGGCAGCCGGTCCAACTCGGCCAACCTGGTCCGTGGGTATGCCCTGCGGATCATTCAGCGGTTTGGCACTGTACAGTCGGGGCAGGCTCCGGTCATGATCGCCGACTTCCGGCCGCAGGTCTGGTACAATCCCGATCTCCAGAGCAAGGTCTATAACGACCCCGCAGTTGCCGGCGTCATTATCCTGCTCATGTGCCTCCTGCTCACCGCGCTCGCGGTCGTTCGCGAACGCGAACTGGGCACTCTTGAGCAGCTCATGGTGAGCCCGATGCAGCCGTCGGAGCTGATCCTGGGGAAGACGATTCCGGTGGCCATAGTGGGATTGATCGACCTGGTGCTGGTGACGACGGTCGCCCTGCTCTGGTTCAGGATCCCCTTCCGGGGGAGCTTCCTCCTGCTCTTCGCCGCGAGCCTGCTTTACATCCTGGCCGCGCTCGGAGCTGGACTGCTCATTTCCTCGATCTCCCGCACCCAGCAGGAAGCGTTCATGACGATGTTCCTGTTCTTCTTCCCGGCAATGCTGCTTTCAGGATTCATGTTTCCCATCTCCAGCATGCCGGGCGCAATCCAGCTTATCACGCTCATCAATCCGATCCGGTATTTCCTGGAGATTCTGCGCGGTTTGTTCCTCAAGGGCGCCGGCTTCGATGTCCTGTTTCCCAAGCTCGCCGTGCTGGCCGTGATGGCAACGGTGCTGCTGCTACTGGCGTCGATAGGGCTGCGGAAGAAGATCGGATAAGGACGAGGTCAAAGGACGGAGGACGGAGGACTGAGGGAGGGCACAAATTTCGAAGAGTGGAGTAGATTCTATCAACTGAGTACTCAGTCCTCAGTCCTTTCTACTCTAGACTGACCCGGAGCTCGAGCATGACCACCAGCACTGCCTCCGCCGTCTGGGAAGGCGGCCTCAAGACCGGCAAAGGAAACTTTAGCGCGGGATCAGGGGCCTTCCAGGGCGCTTATTCCTTTTCCACTCGATTCGAAGGAGCCAAAGGTACCAACCCCGAGGAGTTGATCGCGGCGGCCCACGCGGCCTGCCTCAGCATGGCGCTGGCGGCCGGATTAGAGAAGGCCGGCACACCCGCCAAGAAGATCAACACTACTGCGTCATGCACCATCGAGGTCGGGGGCGGAGGAATCAAGATCACTCGCATGAAGCTGGTGGTGCGCGGCACTGTCCCCGGCATCGAGCAGACAGCGTTCAGCCGCGCCGCCGAGGAGGCCAAGGACGGCTGCCCGGTCTCCGGTGCAATGAAGGGGAACGTCGCCTTCGAGCTGGACGCCATCCTGCTGGAATAGCCTCGCCCTGCCCGGGCTCAGCGCGCCGGCATCATCACTTCCATAGTTCATCCCCGCCCGGGTGAGAATCCCTCCCACCCCGGCGCGTCAGAAGAGAGAAGGGGCCAGCTTGGCCCCTCCCATTCTCTTTCGACGCGAGGCTAACGTGCCCCTCTCCAACTTGGATTCTGTCATGGGTTTGCTGGCCCTGGCCGCGGCGATTCCGCAGGCCGCCAACGCCCAGATCTCTTCGGGGCCGGCCGGCTCCGGAGCGGGGACCTCCTCGGCGTGGAACATCAGCTACAAGGTCCCTCCGCAATGGCAGGTGACCCAGAGGCAGGGCCGACTCGAAATGCTGGCCTCGAACACGGCCGCTGGCGCGATCTTCGTGGCACCGGGTCTCTACCACTCCTTCGATGAAGCGATGGCTGACTTGTCGGCCTTCTACCAGTCAATGAATCTCCAGGCATACCCCGTGGAACAGCCCACCCAGACCACGATAGCTGGCATGCAGGCGATGACCGCGACCTACGCCTCCCAGGATCAGTCAGGTCGCCCCGTCCAGGGACGCTTCATCGCTCTCCTCACACCGCACGGGACGGGCTTCAACATGCTCGCGATGACGACACCGGAGCAGATGTCTGGGCTACGCAGCGTGCTCGAACAGGTGGCGGCGAGTGTCAAGGCAGGGGCCACCCGAGGTCAATCAGCAGGCGATGGCGGCGTTGGCGGGTACCTGGATCCTCTCCGCGGGAAACTATGAAGGAGGAACCAGAGTCGGCGGCACTACCTCGCACAGTCATGAGGAAACGGTGGTGTTCGACGGACGGGGCGCCTTCCAGTACCAATCCACGTCGACTGTAATGGTTGTGACCCCCGGGTACACCGGTGGCGGAGACGGAGCCAGCCAGACCAGCGATACTGGCAGCTACACCGTGATCGGGAATACACTGGTCTTCAAGAGCTCGAAGGGCCAGATCGCCGTGGACTTTCAGCTGCAGGGCGGACAATTGGTGGCGGGAGGCAAGACCTACCTGCGCCAATGAGCTGAGGGAATACCTGAACAGCGAGCAGTAGCTGACGGGGGACGCCTTGTCCCCGACCGGACCACGCGGTATCTCATCCGCAAATGCTTGTCATCCTGTTTCTTCTCAGCGCTCTGACCGGCCTCCAGGCCGGGCAGGGGGAATCGCCTCGCGATGTAGCGAGAGTGGCGCAGCATGCTTTCGAGCATGACAGCGCCGGCCCGGTCGCCTCCGGTTGGACCGCACGGCTATTGCGCGACTCCTCGGATCGGGCCGCCGCGCTTGGCCTGGCGACCCTTGCGGCGCTGCGCCACGACTCGCTCGAGGCGCACAAGGCGTATCAACGACTGATCACCACCCTCCCCTCCACCGACCCCTACCGGATTCAGGCCTTGATCGGGCTGGGGATGGTCGAGCTCTGGAATGTCTCGTTCGATACTTCGGCTGCCCGATTCGCAGAGGCGGCCGATCTCGCGGCACAAACCGGCGATCGCTCCGCACGGGCGACGGCCCTGGGATTCCTCGGCTTTTTGCGGTCCCGTCTCACGGGAATGAC